>DATGWN010000052.1:0-13078 GCA_035299465.1 Acidobacteriota bacterium
CCTTGCCTAATGAAAAGGAAGCGCCAAAGGCAGAAGCTAAGGCAGTAAAGGCTGAAAAGTCCGAAGCTAAGGCGGAACCTAAAAAGGCAGAAGCGAAAGCTTCCGCTTAATTTTTCTCTTCATTTTTCTGTTTAATTCGTATTCATATCCTAATACATATACCCAAGGGGCTATTTTATAAATAGGAGTTTGTTCCTTCATTATAGAAATAACTGGTTAGAATATCGGTTATACAAAGGAAAACAAAATGAATTTTAGAAACAACTTTAGCGACCAACCTCGCGAAATGCACAAAGCAACTTGCTCAGATTGTGGAAAAGAAACACAAGTCCCATTCAAGCCAAAGGAAGGCAGACCAGTTTACTGTAAAGACTGCTTCCAAAAACACAAGAAGCCAAGAAACGAATACTAATTTCTTACTTCTTTTTTCTTTATTTTTTTACAAAAACATATATACTTCAGATATTTCCCCATTTTCATGAGAGAAGACATTGCAAATAACTTTTCCAATGGCGTCTACGCTCGCACACTGGCTCATCTGCTTGAAAATCATCGTCCGACCCGATTCTGGTCTGGAGTACACATTCAAAGTCTTAATGCAAAAGCTCATACGAGTATAGTTCATTTTTCGCTTTATTACAAAACGATGAGTATCGCAGATATGATGACTGATAAGCGTCTTCTGGTCAACACGGTTGTCCATAACGGCGATCGAATAAGCATCGAAGCGAATGATCAGAAGGGTTATCTTGTCCAACGACCAGACGGTCAGATTTTTGCGGATTATGGACGAGCAGAAGACCCTATGAATGGTCTATTGGACATGGACGTGGCGCGTAATCTTGCGAAAGCGTTGGTAGCTATTCAAAACTGCGATTACGAAAAATTCATGCCGGTCACGCGGGTCAATTAAGCGAAACGAATATATATTGCGTTTATATCCCCCATCTATGATTTTACTAGATAATTTTGCAAAAGGCGTGTACGCTAAAACATTATTCTATCTTGCACAAACACAGCCTGATGTTGATTTTTGGGCAAATACACAGATTGAAATGATGGACAGATTCGCCGGGACGAGCATTATTCATTTTCCTCTCAGCTACAGAACTAGATCCGTTTTCAGCGCGTTTAGAGAAAAGAATCTGCTTACAAATATCCGAGTGACAGATGGCCGTCGAATCTCAATAGAATCGCCCACTACGAACTATTTAGGACAGTTGGTCGACGGAATTCTTGTTCCACCCGATTACTCAGATTATGCTGATCCGATAGGCAAGGATACATCCAAATATCTTGTCGATGAGGATATCATCCGTGGCTTGACGAAAGCTGTGATTGAAGCGCAACCATACGATTTCTATCATCGATTCAGGCCAGTTCGTGACATTTCTGACGACCTGTAATTACTTTAGTTTTGCAATAATTTTTTTGAGAGATACTGCGTTCTTGAAGAAGTCTTCCCATGCATCTGTTGTGGGAGGATTTTTTATTGTGATCGAATCTGGTTCGATATTGGGTAGTTCATTCCATTCAAATGGACAGGCGATTGAAAGACCAGGGCGTGCTCTGACTGAATATGGTGCGATGGAAGTCTGCATCGATGAAAGTCGATTTACGTCGATGAAAATACGATTCTTTCGCTTTGTTTTGATTAGTTCAGTTGTGAGTACGTCTGGTTTGCTTTTCGCAAGGACGTTGGCGATTTTGAGCGCGAAATCTCTGACTGCGTCATTGTCTAATTCAGGTTTTATTGGGACGCAAACATGATATCCTTTGCCGCCTGTGGTCATGATAAATGGTTTGAGACCGATTGACTTGAGGAATTCGCCGACGTATGTTGCCATCTTTTTTAGCGTTGCAATGTCAGTGACGCTTGGGTCAAGATCGAAAATGAGCTTGTCTGGTTTGTTAAGCGCTTTGACGCGCGATGCCATGATGTGCGTTTCGACGACTTGGTTAGCTAAGTATATGATGTCTGCTACGTCGGTTACGACGGGATACGAGGTCGTAGATTTGGAATGTTGTATGTCGTGGCGTTTGAACCATGCAGGAAAATAATCAGGCGTATCTTTTTGAAAGAATTTCTTCCCTGTCGGACCGTTGGGAAACCGCATCATGGAAATCGCTCGATCTTTGACGTGAGGTAACATGAATTCTGCGACTTTTCGGTAATATTCGATGAGTTCACGTTTCGTTATCGCGGGTTCGATTTCTTTTTGCGTATTTGTGAGTTCGATTGTTTTTTTATTAATGGTGATGCTCTTCTGAGTCGCTGGCGCGTCGCCATATATTTCGTCATCGTCTCTTTTTTTGATGATGATCCAGTTATTATCTTTCATTCGCGTAAGCGTAAAGGTGCCTTCGAGTCTTTTTCCTTTGAGATATATTTTGAGATGTCCTTCTTTGATGCATTCGTCGAATGGGAGTACTTTATCGTCTTTTATCGTGACATTAACGTAGTGGCCTTCGTCCCAGATTTCAACAGTTCCTGCGCCGTAATTGCCTTTTGGTATTGTGCCGTGGAATTTACCGTACTTTAATGGATGGTCTTCAACCATCACGGCCAGTCTTTTGTCCGCAGGATTTTGTGAGATGCCTTTAGGAACGGCCCAACTTTTGAGTACGCCTTTCCATTCCAGTCGAAAATCATAATGAAGGCGTGTGGCGTCGTGTTTTTGGATGACGTATGTCAGTTTCTTATTTGCCTTGGGCTGCATGTCGGGTGTTGGCTCACTGGTTTTGGAGAAGTCGCGCTTCTTCTTATAATCTGCAAGCGGTTGCTCTACTTGCAGTTGGTCAGCGGTGCATTCCTGCGGTTTTTTGTCGTCTCGGAGTCTGAGAAAGACCGGCGCACGCAGTCTTTTGTCTTGGGTGACGTGTAGAAATTCGATTTCGCAGACGTGCACGGGTTTTACGGGAATGATGCCTCGTTCCATATTCACGTCATGCTTTTGTTCAATGAGGATTTTGTTCAGATGTGAAATCATCGCTTCGTCAAAGCCAGTTCCAACTTTTCCAATATACCTCAGATTCTTATCCTCGTAGACGCCAAGTGCTAAAGATGAGACGCTGCGTTTCATACGTGTGACGCCGATGATGACGCAATCTATTGTGCGCAGTTTCTTGACTTTAAGCCAGGATGCAGAGCGAGCATGTTCGTAAATGGACGCGCGCTGTTTTGCCATGACGCCTTCTAGCTGGTGCTTTTTTGCATGCTGCCAGATTTTCTGTCCGTCGTCTGAAAATTCGCCAAATTTCAAATGCTTTGATTGTCTGATTGTTTTTGCGAGTATCTTCTTTCGTTCGAGTATAGGTAGTCGTCTGAGATCTTTTCCATCTTTAATGAGGATGTCAAAGACGACGTAAATCGCTTTCTTTTTGTTTTCGTCGCGCTGCTGCAGCAGTTGAAAAGATGGATGCCCGCGTTGGTCTAATACGATGACTTCACCGTCGAGAATCGTCTCTTTTGCTTTGATGTCGTCAGCAAAATCAAATTCAGGAAATTGCTGGGACCAATCTTTTTTTGTTCGTGAGAAAAATGATAATTTGCTGCCTTCTTTGAGACAGATCATGCGATAGCCGTCAAGTTTTGGTTCGAAGATATAGTCTGGATTTCGCAGTATGGTTTCATCGCCAATTTTTGCCTTCATTGGCTCCATGCGGTTCACCTTAGACTTGCTTTGAGGGCTGCAACAAGATCGCGCTCAACTGTTTTTGGAACTTCTTTTTGCTCGATGACGATTTTTTGACCTTTCGATTTTTTCTTGACAAGCGTCTTGAGTCCTTCGGCGAAAGAGTCTTTGAATTTAGACATATCGAATTGCTCGTTGTAGATCTTATTGATGAGTTCTTTGGCGAGATCTAGTTCTTGTTTTGAAAGCTTTGGTTTCGTTTTTATCTCTTCAAGCTGATTGATGTCGCGAATTTCGTATGCGTAGTTGAGTGTGGTCAAGAGAAGTCCGTCCTTGTATGCTTCAATAGCGCAGATGTATTCTTTTTCTCGCATGACGAATGAGCCAATTGCCATTTTGGCTGTTTGTGATAGGACTTCTTGGAAGAGATGGTATGTCTTGTCTTTTGATTTTTCCGGTGCGAGGTAATAGTGAGAATCGAAGTAGATCGGGTCGACTTGCTGGACGTCGGTGAACTCGAGAATCTCTATACGTTGTGTTTTTTCTGGGCGGATGGTCTTGATTTCTTCAGGTGTAAGTACGACGTAGACTCCTTTAGTGAGTTCAACGCCTTTTACGATGTCAGACCATGGGACTTCTTTGGTGCTGCCTTGCGCAAAGCGTTTGTAATTTATTGGTTCTAATGATTGTTTGTGAAGCAGGCGCATTTTTGTAGCGGAGTGCTCGATAGCAGAATAGAGTTTAATTGGGATGTTGACGAGTCCAAAGCTTATAGATCCTTTCCAGATTGCTTTCATTTACGTATTTACGATTATTCGATTTAAATAATGTGTGGGTATATATGTGCAGAAAATATAAAGAAAAAGAAACAGGTTTTTAGCCTGTCTGATATTGTTTCATTAAGTCGCTGTAATCAGTTGTTGATTCTGATTTAGGCGGTACGAAGATGTCTGCTGATACAGATTTGCTGTATGTGGTTGCAGTCATTTCTGTTGTCGCAGTTTTTCCGTCGTAGTTAGCTACAGTCTTGATGTATAGTGGGACGCCGTCAGTTGAGTAACAATAGTCAACTGTTGAGTCGTCGTTCGTAACTTTGTAGCACTTTGCTTTTGCGCCCGCAATAGTTCGGTCAGGCATTGCCTCGACTTTGGAATTAACGACTTCTTCACTGACATCTTTGTTTGTCTGAACTGTTGTCGTACTTTTCTCGTCGCTGTCACCTGATGTGAAGCAGTTCCATGCGCCGCTGTATTTTGAACATGTTGTAAATGTACCGTCTACGATATATGTTTGTGTTTCGATGTCTTTTGTAGTCATGTCGAATCGGATTTTATCCAAGCCGTCGATGTATTGTTTCATCGTTCCTTTGAGTGATTGATCAGGACTAGTCATTGAATAATCATATGTTACTTGGAATTCAATGTTAAAACTGCTGTCGAGTAATTGTTTGAGTTCGGCTTTGGCTTTATCGACAGGCGGAAGTGCATCTGTCTTAGCAGGTGCCGGAGTCTGTTCTTGCACTTGTGGCGTTGTATTCGCCTGGTTGTCGTTGTTTTGGAGAGCGTCGCTTTGGTCGTTTTGTGGTGCCGTGCATCCGAAAAGAAGCAGCAAACACACTGTTAAAACAAATAATAGTTTCTTCATTGAAAACCTCGTGTGTATGGGCGCGTGCAATTGTATATAAGTTTTTCTGGCTAGTTCATCTTGACTAACTGAGCGCCGGCGCCGTGATAGAAGTAAGTGTTAATTTCGATATCGTCGCCAAAAATCTTTCTAATTTTACTGAGTTGCTTTCTTGCTTTGACTGGCCTGTAGCTTGACTTGATTTCAAAAATATCAACGGAGTGTTCGCAGATAGCAACCATGTCGATTTCGCCGATGAGACGTCTGCGCTGTGAAAAGAGCGGAAGACCCCTATAAATTAAAGAATATTGATCCTTGAGGCGTTCGTACAGTGCCTCTACATACTGATCATGTTTTAGTATGTTCTAACCTCTCGATTGCATGCACTTACTTGTAAGTGTATGTTTGATTCCCTTGTCGAGAATCTACTACCTTGGTTGTACTCCTGAGAAATGGATTATTTAAAATTACTCTTTTTTTATTCGTTTGATGAGATCGTATGTGAAGTACGTGACGATGAAACCAAATGGCAAGGATATACAGTATGCGATTGAGCTAAGAATAGATACTGTTAGAATCGTGACAGCCGTTGTTTGCGCAAATTCTTGGACGGCGAATGTCAGGATTGAGACTGGTGCGTTTATTACAATGCTTCCAACGCCTGCAAGGCTAAAACCGACGATGAGACTCAACCAGTGACCATCAGACATAAGATAAGCGTCCCGTAGCGCCGTTATGCCATGCTTTTCTTGGGCAATAGCGACGATGTGCGTGAGTCCGATTTTTGTTCCCCAGTAGAATACGACGACCGCAAGAATTGCGATCACAATTAATATCCAGATTGCTGCAAGCAATATTCCTATGAAGCCTTTGACCGTTGTTGCGATAATAATTCCGACGACAACGAGAGCAAGTATGAGCAAAAGAATCGCACCGTAGAGAACGAAAATCACGATTGTTGCCGTGAGTTCATACTTCACTCTTCCAATCCCTTTTTGGAGCATTTGCAAAAACGTCCCTTTTTTTGATTGGAGAATTATTATTATGGTCGGGAAATAGATAAGGTATGCGCTGATGCCTAATACCATTGCAATGGTGAACTCAGGAAAATGATTGACGAGAATTTCAAATGAAAATTCTTTTGCTGTTTCCAATTCGAGTGTGAGCTGCAACAAAAGCAGAGATGTGATTATTGATGGAATGAGATACAAGAAAAGTGTCGCTGTGGCAATGACTTTCCATTTGAGCTTGAACTGCGTCCAAGAAAGGCGGAACAGTTCGCCGACGTCAATCATCTTCGTTTTTCACTTTGTGGCGCTATTGATACGTATGATGCCACGACAAAGATGAGGAACATAAGCGTGAATGTGAACCCCCAAGTCGGAGAAAATGTTCCGTTGTATGTGAGAAATCCGCTGACCAAGAGGGCAAGCATTGAAATGAGTGTGAATGAATTGGAGAGTGGTATGCTTTTCATGTGTTCACCTTTTTTTGTTGAGACGGAGATTGAACGCGATGTGCCCTAGTCCGTATCCTACCATGCACATTCCAAGAAAATTGAACATGAAACTTTTTGCAATGAACATGAGTGCGAGTCCAAAAATGACAACACCGATGTGCTGCAAGATGTCCATATCCATTGAAACCATAACTAGCTGTTTTCCGACTTACGATTTATATACTTTTCGACGGTAGCGATGGCGACGGCTTTGCTTTTCGGATAGCTTGCGACGACAAATTTGATATGAAAACAGTTACCGCCATCAGTGAGCAAAAGCTCTTTTTTGCACTGTAATTTGTATTTGTCAAGTCTGATATAGAAATTGACTTCGTCATCGACGCGTGTTGCAAGTTGATCTAGGAGTGTCTTTTTCTGTTCTGTAGAGAATCGGCTAAAGAGTGTTTCCGCAAAGATCCGTACATGTCTGGGCTTGTCAAGAGTCAAAGTGAGGATATATCGCTTTTCTTCAAATTGGTCTACAAATTGGCTCTGTTCAAGTTTGATTTTCTCTTCTGTAAAGTCAAGCGGGAGGAATTCGTGGAACATAGGGGTGATGTCTGGCGGAGCTTCGCCGCCTTCAGTTATGCATCTGCATTGGACGTTATGAAAGTCGAGGACCATGCTATGCGTGGCAATCAAGAACCTTTAAATAAATGCTCATCGGGTGGCGATGTATGAAAGATCGTATTCCATTATCTGTCTATCTGGTCATATTGTTCATTATGGCCCAAACTGTGGGTATACTCATTTTGCAAGAGTATATCGACTTTGAATCGACACAAGGTTCTGGGAATACGACGTTGATTGAGAGTGCGTACGTAGTTGTGCCGCCAAAAGTGGAGAACGAATCGCTGTCATTTATTCTGATTATAGTTGCGCTTATTGCAGGTACGGCACTTATTCTGTTGCTGATCAAACTGGGCCGCATGCTTATTTGGAAACTCTGGTTTTTCCTAAGCGTCTCCATTGCACTGGTGTTTGCATTCTACCCGTTCTTACTACACGTGTTCAGTGCCAACGTCAGTTTGGTTATCGCAATTGTCATTGCACTCACTGGTGCGTTCTTTAAGATATTCAGACCGGTGATGTTTGTTCATACATTCACGGAATTATTCATGTACGGCGGTCTTGCGGCGCTGTTTGTACCAATTATCGATTTGACTGCTGCGGTGTCGATGCTACTTATTTTGTCGGTCTATGACTTTTACATGGTCAACAAATCAGGCCAAATGGTCACACTTGCCCAGGCGCAGTTGAAGCATCAGGTTTTGGCAGGTCTGTATGTATCACGAACGAATGATTTACCTAAACCAGTTGAGCTTGGTGAGGGTGAGCAGGTTGAAGTGAAAAAAGGCAGATCCTCACAAGCGATGATTGGCGGCGGCGATATTGCGTTCCCTATGTTCTTTGCTGGCGCATTGATGAAGGCCAATTGGGTTGGTATTTCGCCATTCCAGACGGGAATTATTGCGGCGATCTGTGCCACATTAGGCATAATCATGTTGTTCGCATTCTCTCGCCAGCAGAAATTTTATCCTGCAATTCCATTTATCACTGCTGGGTGCATGATGGCTTTGGGTATAATGCTTGCATTATACACTTAAAACGACATTTTTGACGTTTCTCGACGGAATTTTTCTCAGATGCGGGTTTTCGGTTATTCCGAATTTATAAAAACATTTATAAATGCTGTTCTCGAGAATCTGCTCGATGACTAAGTATATCATCTATTTTGATAAAAAGACGGAGAGTATTATTGATTTCTTCCCAAATAATCTGTCTGAGGTCACCAAACAGTCTATAACGGAGATTTGGATGCAGCCAATCTGCCGGGAAATACTCAAACTTCTTACTGTGATGGATAGCATTACAGCTCCAGTCATCCAAAAACACATCGGTCACTCGATGTCCACGCTTCACGAAAACATCAAACGACTTGAACAAGCAAAATTGATTGAAGCTGAGATGTCATATAAGGGCAATAAACAGAAAATAATCAAAACCAATACATTAGTGGTCTCCAAAAACTCCAAGCTCACAGAGTCTATAACGCGTTTTCTCAATACAGGTCTTTGGGTAGACAGCGAACGAAGCAATAAGATTGTAGAATTCCTGCAAGCGAATCCGGATAAGTTCTACAGTGTGGAAGAAATTTCGGCGAAGACATCCATTCAAGTGGACGAAGTACAGACGTTGTTGGATAACTGGGACAGTCAGATCACTCGTTCTTTTTCAGACTTTTTGAAGAAAGCGCCGTTTGAGAAAAAAGTTTTATACCGTGGTTCTAAGAAGTAAATTTTCTTGCGATTTTCTTTCCAGCTACATATCCTGCTATTAATCCGTGGCCTGCGTATGCGAAACTGTAGCCGAGGCTGTTGCTGCATGCGATGATTGGTTGATCGTCTTGTGTATACGGCATTTGACAATCCCAATAATACTCTGCTCGAACTGTTAACTGAGGAAATATTTTCTTAAGATCATTTAGTATTTGTTTTGCGGTGGCGTTTTCGTTGCTTCCCGTCATCATTAGTCTATTATCTGGAGTCAGGCGAAGTAAATAATATTCTCGTCCAAATGACCATAGGCAATGCGCAGTATTCCATGCGATACTATTGAGTTGTCTTTTGGAGAGTAGATTCGTGGCAATAACTGGAACTCGCTGTATATTGATTCTTTTCTTGGGTTTAATATAGAAACTATTCTGTGTCGCAATAACCACTTTCCTTGCTTTGATTTTGGCATGAGGAGTTGTGACAATGTATCTGCTATCCCTTTGGATGTTTCTCACTTCTGTGCGTTCGTATATTTGCGCACTGCATTTTTTTGCAAGTTCCACTATTAATTTAGACGGGATTAGTGTTGCGTTGTGTTTGTCATAGATAGCTGCTTGCGCGTTTGTACCGATGATGTTTTTGAGTTTTTGTGACCGTATTATTTTGAATGGAGCTCCAAGCTTTCTTCTCGCTTTTGCATCTTTGTATAATGTGAGTAATTCTTCTTTTGTCGACGCTAGTGCAAGACTTCCGTTCTTGATGAAATTGCAGCTAATGTTTTGTTTTCGAATGAGTTGTTCTATTTCCTTCATTCCATTTCTGGTCAATTTCAGATATTGTTTGGTTTTCTTGGTGCCATGTATCCGAATCATATCAAAAAAATCCATATCCCATCCTGGGGTGAGACTGCCAGTCGCATTGCCGCCTAAACCAGAAGCAAGCACATCCTTTTCAAGGAGCGCAACTTTTTTGCCTAATTTTCTCAAATGAAATGCACATGAGATACCTGTGATACCGCCACCTATGATAACAACGTCGCAAGAAATATCTTTTCGCAGCGTTGGATAGCGTTGTTTTTTATTAATCCAAGGAGACGTCTGTTTCATGTTAAAAAATCGCTTTTTTGATTGCTTGCGGCGAGAACTTTTTTATGTTTTTTAGCTTCTTGGCAAGATTTCGAATATCGGGGTCAGCGTCGATTTCTTCGAGCCAATCGTGGCAGTCGTAAAACGGCAGCGGAACGGATGCGAGAAACACATCTTGTTTTATTTTCAATACGCATTTTGGATCGATGTCTGAGTAATCCATGTCGTCAGGTCTGATGATGTGGTAGAAATATTGTGTTACAAGGTCACGTTGCTCTTGTGTCGTAAGATAGACGAGCGGCGGTTTTTGCTTGAGTGACTGTGCAAGTCTGAGAATTTGCGACATTTTTGACAGGCACGCGGATTCTCTATTTTTATTGTATTCTTTTTTTGCATTTGCTAATAATTTTGCGTTGAAAAGCATTTGTGCATAATTTTGTTCGACGTCTTTGAATTGCGCTACTTGTTTTTGTAGATATTGTGTGAAGGTAAGCATATCGTCGTTTCGTTCGTATTTGCTTAAAAATGTATGCGCAATCATTAAATGCAATCATGCATTTCCTGGGTTTGTGAAACACAGAAAACACCGACTTATAGACATTCGCCTTACGATTCTTGCGCCATTAAATGATTCAGATCTGGTTGAAAAACTGCATGAATCTTGGCGCGACCTAGCAGAGTATGATCCTCAACATTATCTTGTCGGATTTGCGTGTTACAACGCTCGCGGAGAGTTCTCGTTAGCTACTGAACGCACCAGAGAAATTGCGTTTATGACTAGATATTGGCCGTCTTCGCACAAAGTGAATGCGCGTGCGGCGATAGAATTGTATGCATCTGACATTATTGCAGAAATTCAGGCGTTTGAACGTCAAGCTTACAAAGCAATACCAAAATAATTATTGTTTATCTGGCGCTTCGTCCGTTTGCGTTACGAAATCAGAAACGACTTGAATCGGTTCTGGAGATTTTGGTGGCGTGATCGGTGCATTGTCATCAGCGTTTTCCGGTGGTTCGTCTTCGTTTGCGACGACCGCGCATGAAACGACTCGATCAGTTTCTTCTAATTTCATCAATCGGACGCCTTGTGTATTTCGACCGATGACCGAGATGTCATTAGCTCTTGTTCTGATTGTGATTCCGTTTCTGGAAATGAGCAGGATGCCAGTTTCGTCTGTGACTGGTAATACGCTGACGACTTTTCCATTTCGTTCAGACGTCTGGATGTTGATGACGCCCTTTCCGCCACGGCCGATAAGTCTGTATTCGCTTACTGGAGTTCGTTTACCATAGCCGTGTTCTGTAATCGTGAGTAACGTCTTTGAATCGTCTGCAATGACCATGCCAACAACAGAATCGTTTTCTTCGAGTTTGATGCCGCGCACACCTTGGCTTACTCTGCCAAGTTCTCTTGCGTCTTTTTCATCGAATCTGATCGCAATACCATCTTTTGTCGCAAGGATGATCTGCTGATTTCCGTCGGTGAGTTCTGCAGTGATGAGCTCGTCATTTTCGACGAGTTTGATTGCTCGGATGCCGCCTGCTCTTGGATTTGAGAAGTCCTGGAGTGATGATTTCTTGATCGTTCCATTCTTAGTCGCAAGCACAAGGAAGTTTCCTTCCGTGAATTCTCGGACTGGGAGAATTGCACAGACTCGCTCGCCTTCTTCAAGCGTTAATAGATTGACAACTGCCTTGCCCTTGGATTGTCGTGATCCTTCTGGTACGTTGTATACTTTGAGCCAGTGGACTTGACCTTTGTTTGTGAAGAAAAGTAAATATGATTTAGTATGCGCCACGAATATCTTTTCCACGAAGTCTGTGTCTTTGGTTGTCGTTGCGACAATGCCTTTTCCACCGCGTCGTTGTGAGCGGTATGTGTCAAGACTGACACGCTTGATGTAGCCTTCATGTGTGATTGTGACGACGTCGTTTCTGTCTTCGATAAGATCTTCCATGTCTACATCGACGTCGGATTCCACGATCTCTGTCTTTCGCTTGTCGCCATATTTTTCCGAAACTTCAAGCAATTCCGATTTGATGATATTGAGTATTTTTGGACGTGATGCGAGTATAGATTGGTAATCTGCGATTTGGACCATTAAGCCTGCGTGTTCTTCTATGATCTTTCCGCGCTCAAGTGCAGTGAGGCGCTGTAATTTCATATCCAAGATTGCTTGTGTCTGCACGTCATCGAGCGGGAATTTTTTCATCAAAGCAACTTTCGCTTCAGTTGCGGATGGGCTCTTTCGGATTAATGCGATTGCGGTGTCGATGTCTTCGATTGCTATCTTTAGACCTTCAAGCAAGTGTGCGCGCTCTTGTGCTTTTCGCAACTCGAATTGTGTTCGCTTTGTGACGATGTCAATTCGGTGATCAATGAAATACTGAAGTAAATCTTTGAGCGGGAGAATTTGTGGAACGTTGTTGACTAGGCACAAGTTGATGATGCCGCATGTCACTTGCATTCGCGAATGTTTGAAAAGGCCGTTGAGGATAATTTCTGGGACTGCATCTTTCTTGAGTTCTATGACTACTCGCATACCGTCGCGGTCACTTTCATCTCGGATGTCGTGGATGCCTTCGATGATTTTGTCGCGGTGTAAATCTGCGATGTGCTCGATCATGGCAGCTTTGTTTACTTGGTATGGAATTTCATCAACGACGATTGCTGTTCGTCCAGCGATGTCTTCCATGTGAGTCTTGGATCGTACGATTGCGCGACCTTGGCCGTGTTTGTAGGCCATTGCGATGCCGGCTTTTCCATGAATGATGCCACCAGTCGGGAAGTCTGGGCCTTGGATGTGTTTCATCAAGTCCAATACTTCTAGTGCAGGATTGTCGATGAGTGCAACAGTTGCAGCTATGACTTCGTTTAGATTGTGAGGAGGGATGTTCGTCGCCATACCGACTGCGATACCAACCGTGCCGTTGACAAGCAAGTTTGGCAATCTGGATGGA
>DATGWN010000053.1:0-5079 GCA_035299465.1 Acidobacteriota bacterium
CTCTTACAACTTCTTCAAATTGCACTGGAAGCTGCATTGAGCCTACAGATGCATTTTTTGCGTCGATAATATTGATCTTCATGAATCATCACTCCTAGTTCTGGGCCTCTTGGCCGACGTGTTCTAGACTTGGTGCTTCGCCGACATACTTCTTGTTTGGTCGTGTTGCAATGCAGAGTCGAACGAGTCGCTTCTTTGCGCCGCCGATGCTTCCTTTGATAAGAACGTACGTTGATTTAACCAAACCATATCGGACGATGCCGCCCTTTGGATTGATTTTGCTTGCGTCTTCTGAAATAAGGAGAATCTTTTTGTTGTATTCTGTTCGTAGGTGGTAGCCCATTTTACCTGCGTGAGCTACTCGATACATGACGTGACCTTGGCCACACCATGGACCCAATGAAGCTGGGTTTCGGATTGCTTTTTCTGACTTGTGTCGTCGGATAGAGACGCCGAATCGCTTGACTGGACCTTGGAATCCTTTACCTTTTGTAACTGCGTGAGCGTCAACTAAGTCGCCTGCTGCAAATACATCAGTGATTGAGAGAGTCTTGCCTAGATGAGTCTTTGCGAAATTCAATTGGTCTGCTGGTTTGCCACCAACTTCGATTTCGAAGATATCTGGGACTTTTCGTGAAAGACCAGTTGCTTTTGGTGATGTAGCGACGACAAGTCGAAGTTCTTCGAAGTCTGCGTCTACGCCATCAAAAGTTGTTGCGTCTTTTTTAGAAACTGTGAGTCGCTTTGCAAGATCTGTCGTCTGCTTTGCGTTGATTTGTTTTACAACTGCAAGGCCGTTGACTGTCATCTTGTAGATTCGCGCTGCGATAACTGAGAGAGGAGGTACTTCCAAAATCGTCGCTGCAGCTGCAACCGTTTGTCCCTTTGTTGGGGAGTTCTTCTGGTTGTCTGTGTAGAGAACGTGAGTCATACCTGCTTTGTATCCTGCGAATCCAAGAAGCTTCATCTTGTCAGATGATGCATAGGCTCGAACTCGAGGCGTTTGCGATTGTGCTCTGACTCGAGGCCAGAATTGCATACTACCGTGTCTAGGTTGTCTAATGTTTGCCATATTTCACCGATTATGATTTCATTGCCGAGACTGACAGGAGAAAAACGCTAAGACGTAGTAGTTACGTGCAGAGGTATACAGGGTATTCTCTGTGTTTTTCGAACCTATTGACGAGGTTGTTCCAGTTTCCTGGCCTCTTTTCAGGCTCGGTGTTGTTCTATGTCCAAATCCATGTTTGGACTAGGCTTACTTTCCTTATAGGAAGCAGCTGATACTATGCGGAAAGGGGGTCTGTTTATAAAGATTACGGGTTGGGCCAGAGTGCAGCGTGCTAGTCGCTCTTTTGACGCATTTTTTACATGAGTTTGCGACTTGCCTTGGTCAGGTTGGATTTACGGCCGGTTGGTCTGGATTTGCCTATTATATATAGTGGCATGATATATGGTGGCATAAATAGATAGCATAATTGTGCCAATGAAATGTCGCACATGTCAGAATTATCGTAACGGGGTTGGATGGACTGTTGCCTGGTCCCAATCAATAAGCGTAAGATGCGGTCTCTTGCCTACGAACTTCACACACCAGTTATGGTCTTCGCAGTGACCGTGTATGATGCCCAGATTATCTAAGCGATTGATTGTTTCTTGTTTTTGCCGAATGACGAAGGGGTCCAATTGTTCTTTGATATCAAGTTCCATCAAATTCTGGCCAGCATATTGTGTCAGCACCGTAACCATGCCGTCTTTTCTTTCTTTGGCACGATATCTGCCCCTTCGGTCGCGGACGAGAGGTTCAACTTGCAAGCCGTTCTCGAACGCTTTCTTCCAGGCTTCAAAGGACTCTTTACTTACAATACGTATAAGATAGCCCGACAGCGGACCTGAGAGCGGGATAAGTTTGGAACCTGTTTTTTGGAACTGAAGGCGTCGCATCCAGATAATAGGATCGCCAAAAGAGAAAGCGTTTTCGAATATGCACTTTCTGGTGTAGACGGAATCGCCGATGAGACCAAAGAAGTCGATGCTGTTGGCAACGAACGACAATAATTGTTTTGATGTTCCGAATTTTGCTTTGAGTCTAATTGATGTCGTGATGAGCGTCGCAAGATACGTCGGCTCGGATTTCATGATGAGTCTGAGGAGTTCAATCGACGTTGTTTCATCTATTAGCAGGTGACTGATTGTCGGAATGTAATAGTGATAGCAAAACAAGGTCTTGAATTCCGGCGCTACTAGTAATTGCAATTGGTACAGATGACGCGGGTCGGCATAATGCGGGTCTTGTATATGCTCGGCGAGGTTTTGGAACATTTTAGATATGATGTAATAATGACTGCCGCTCAAGCCGATTGCATCTAGAGTCAACTCGGAGCGCGTGTCATTGTAAAAATTACGTATGACGTTTTGCTGCAACCAGTCGTCGATGACGCTGAAAATTCGTGCAATGTCGTCAATTTCCTTTCGCTGCGAATAGAGCAATACGAATGGAGTGCGCTTCGTGTCAATGGACTGGAACACCAAGAGTTTCTGATGTAATTGAATCATCAAGTCGTCGATCTGGGATCGATACATCGGAAATGGTCGCATGGTCCTCTTTCCATTGTCCAGTTTAAAAGCGTTTCTCGCGCACGCCGTCGCTGGCTTGAGCAATAGAGCTTTCGGAAAGGTTCGTTTAATTGTCTGTTTGCGCGCGTTTTTGAATGTCTTCATGTTACGTAAATCTCTAAAATTGCGAGCGAGCATTACTGACCACAAATTATCGTGAATTGTTGTGGATGTCATTAATCTCATTTGTCACCTACGTACGTCGCAAGAACCGCAGCGAGGTGCTCACGCTCTGTATCAGGCAGCGACTCTCTAAATGTGGGAAAGCCGCCGTGATAACGATTGATTGCGGCGACAAGCGGCGTATATCCGGATTTGTATAGCGTGCTTGCCGTCGGAAATTCTGATGTCCCTAACTTTGCCATTGCTTCGTGCAGTTTTTGTATTACATACGTTCTGTCTTGCCATAATCCACGCTGCGTCTGTAGATTCTGCACGCCAATATAATTTCTGAAAGATTCAAGACCGTCGTGATAGCGTCTGACTCCTGCGACAAAACCGGCATATCCGAGTTTCTCCAGCGTCTGACTTGCAGGAAGTGTTTTCCAATTATGTTTTTTGAGAAGTGAGCGAGCGTAGTCTGCGGCTTTCTGCTTGTCTTGCCACAACAAATAATTCTCGGCGGTGTCACCAAGTAGCTTTCGGAATGCACCGACGCCACCATAATGCTCCTGAATTGCACCCATAAGGCCAGAATAACCTAATTTGAACAGTGTGTGAGTGCTCGGTAGTCGCTTGAAATTGTGCGTTCGCATGATTTGCAATGCTTCCTTCTTGGCGTTTTCAACATTGAGCCAATACCCGTCGGGTCGACGATCTGCAGGATAACCAATTTTTCTTGAGACTTCGTATACGCCGCCGTGGTTTGCAATTGCTTGCGATAATGTTTTTGGAAGATTGAGTGCAATCATTTCCGTCGGACTTGGAAAGTGACCAATTTTTTGGCAAGCGTCTTTGAGTTCACGTTCTAGATTGCTCCAGTCATTCCAATATCCTGCAGGGCGCTGTTGTTTGCTTCGTTCAAAGTCGCTTGGTGCTACGTCGTTTTGCATGAATTTACGAAATGTGACATAGCCACCGTGCTTTCGTGCGATTGCTAGAGCAAGAGATGCATAGCCAGCGTTGACGAGCACGGCGCGTGTGATATACGCCGCACCGGCTTCTTTTTGGATTTTAAGTGCAGTTTCTTTTGCAAAGAGCGGATCGTCGTATTTCCCATTTTCACGAAGGAGCGCTTCTCCGGCAAGAGTTCGCAATGCGACGATGCCGCACGAGCCTTGGATTCTTCCGGCGAGCAAAGTATAACCTAGTTTGTTGAGAGTAGCTAATGGTGGAAGATGAGGCAGATTGTGTTTTTCCTTGATTTGCATAAGCTGTGCGAGCAATTCTTCGGGAGTTTTCATGCGACGTACTCCGAGAGCACTTGCTCTAACCCAACTGGTTTTGAAATATTGAATCTAGCATTGAATTTTTCTCTGAACGCAACTATACCACCATGATATTTCTGGATTGACTGAACAAGCGACGTATATTTTGCTTTAGTCATCATACCGTACGACGGCAATTCTGTTCGCCCGAGTTCCACCATACATTTGTGCGCTTGTTCCATGGCGTATTCTTCTTTTTGCCATGTGCCTTTGGGTAATTGACGATATTCTAAACCTGCGAGTTTTCTAAAGTAAGGATAGCCACCATTTGCTTCAATTTGTCCTGCAAGATTTTGTAATCCCATATGCGCCAATTCATCTTTTGTGGGCAAGTCTCCATTTTGAGCGATGATTTTTTTGACTTCCTGGAGGATTCGTTCTTTGGTCCACCAGCCTGCGCCGGCTTTTTCAATTTTCAATCCCAATAGTTCTCGCAGTTTGGTCAGGCCAATGCTGTTTGCCACTGCGCCAAGAAAATCACTGTACTCGCTTTTTGCAAGTTCTTTTTGCAGCGGGAGTCTGCCATATTTTGCGACGATTTCTCTTCCAGTCTGCAGCATTCTTTCTTCTGTCCAATAGCCGTTGGCTTTTTTCGTCATTGACAGTTGTGCTTCTTCACAGATTTTTTTGCGACCGTATCTATTGATGCCACTCATCAGACCTGCATACTTATCCGTTCGATTCGTGAGTTCATCGTTTGTCGGAGAATGCTTGTATTCCTGCACGAATTCCTTGTACAAAGCTACAGTGCGTTCAAGTGTCCAATGTCCTCGTTCTTGTTGCGTGAGAGGTTTTCCAAGTTTCTTTGCGATTTTCAAAAGACCGCCGTGATAATCTGCAACTGCGCTGACAAATCCGACAATTTTTTCTGCAGCGATATCTTTTTGAGTGGGGAATCTGCCGAGTCTGGTTTCTAGATCATCAAGGACTTTTTTGACTTCATCAAAGTCCTTGAATTTCTTCATCGCAGGCTCAGTGTAGACGTGACCTAATTTCTCACGGACCGTTTTCATTCCCCCGTGATGCGAAAGAATCG
>DATGWN010000054.1:0-3267 GCA_035299465.1 Acidobacteriota bacterium
AGCTGAAGCAGAGGCAGAAGCAGAAGCAGAAGCAGAAGCGGAAGCAGAGGCAGAAGCTGAGGCAGAACCAGAGCCAACGCCTGAGGAACCTGCACCAGAGCCAACTCCCGAAGAGCCTGCACCTGAACCAACACCTGAGGAACCTGCGCCTGAGCCGACGCCGGAAGACCAAATTGTAGAATAGATGTTTTAGTTATTTTTCGCACATTAGAAAAGAGGATATCACATGGAAGAAAGCCAATCAAAGAAAAATGTCAGACCGATGGTCACAGTCGTTTTAGTCATCATTCTTGTTTTCATATGTGTTCTCTTCTTCAAAGCATATGTCGAGGAGAAAGCGAATCAAAAAACAGCGCTGTCCATGCTTTCGCCGGAAGCGACGGCAGAACAACGCGCGGCACACATTTCGTTTTTACAAAGTATTGCTGTTCACAGTACTATTGTCGATATTCGCGGATGCACGCCGGATCCTTTGGTCACGCGGTTCAAATTGGGCGATAAGATTTGGTTCACTAACAAAGATTCCATGGCGCATACATTGAGTTTTGACAAGAATACGCAAGTTACAATCGAAGCTGGGGCTTCGTTGCCAATCACCTTTGATATGTGGACTGTGCCTGGAGTTCGTAAATATTCTTGTGACAGCGTTGAGCCGAAAGGTGTTGTGATCGCAGAATAAATCTCTGCAGGTTTTGCATGAAAAAAGTTCTTCTTATTCTCATTTGCGTCATTTTTCTACTTGTTCCCTCTTATGCGTTTGAAATAGTGAATATCCACGAGCACATAGAGTCAGTGAAAGAGGCAGACAAATTATTGGTGGCGATGGATGCAAATGAAATCGCAACTGTGATTCTTGTCGGCAGTCCGCGACAGACACTTTTTTCAGGTGTGGGTTTTACAGAATACGACGAGAATAATGAACAGATATTAACGCTCGTAAAAAAATATCCTGGTCGCTTCAAAGCGTTTGTTACGATAAATCCAAGAGATGAAGATGCGCTTGAGAAACTCAAATCGTACATGGCACATGGCGCGTCAGGTGTGAAATTGTACTCAGGTCATACTATATTCGTTGATCTTCCTTTGAATTATTCTGGCATGGATCCAGTCTATGCGTATATCGAAAAAGAGCAAATCCCTCTTATCTGGCACGTGAATCCTGCCGATTTACAGGATCAATTTGAAGATGTTCTTACACGATATCCGACCATGAAAGTGTTATGCCCACATTACTGTCTTAGTTCAATAAATGAATCGCGTTTCCGATATTTGATGGACACGTATCCGCAATTGTACACTGATATTTCGTTCGGGTTTGATCCATTTGCGCAAGCTGGCTTTAAGCGCGTGTCACGCAATACGACGAAATTCGTCGAGATATTTACTGATTACCAAGACCGAATTTTATTTGGTACTGATAATGTCATCACAAGCAATCCTAAAAAAACTGTTGATTGGATTACAGACTTTGGTCGCTGTTATCGTGATATGTTGGAGAAAAGCACGTTTGACTGCGCTGTCGTAAACTCGACTGGGTTGAATGGGTTATCTTTGGATGACTCCATATTGGAAAAAGTCTATGAGCGTAACGCCGAGCGTTTCTTGACTGAAAAGTCATCTGCCGTTAAGGTAGATATGTTCGGCCAGCACTACTTTAAGATGCTCGGACTGTTCTTGCTTATTTTCCTCGTCATGCTCTTGTTGAAGGTTAAAGAAAATCCTGCGTTGAAGTAGGCAATTGCTTTGTTTTGCTCTGTTTTAGACATATAAGCGGGGACTTCTTGTGTGGCTGACATTCCTAGTCGAGCTTTTTAAATGAAATTCCCTAAAACTTTTTAAATACAGATGGCGGTTTCTTTAAATATACTATGGGTTGTGTAGCTAGAGAAAGAGGGGTATCTCATTTAGTCTTGTTATTCTTCCTGTCTTTTTTCGCTCTTGCAACGGTAGTACTCGTATCAAATGCTGTTCACGCAGACATCGGTGATTTATGTGACCCGTCGGGCAGTGCTTGTTCAGCTGGTGACTGTCAAGATACAGACGGTAACGGCGTAGGTATGTGTCGTGATTTCGTCGGTACTGGCGAGAGTTGTAACGATAATACGATCAAGTGTGATAGTGGGTATTGTGATGCTGGTACATGTGTTGATTCTTTCCCGCCGACTCCTGGTGATGGTCAAATCGGTGATTACTGTGACGCAGGCGATGGTTGCGCAGTGGGTACTTGTCAAGACACAGATGGTAACGGTGTCGGAGCATGCCGAGACTTCGTAGCGGATGGCCAAAGTTGTGACGATATTTATGTCAAATGCGCAGACGGTGTCTGTATGTCCGGAACTTGTGTCGGCACTCCAAGCGATCCAACATGTCAAAGTGATTATGATTTTTGCATGAGTAATGGTAAGACTTGTGGCACATTCAGTGGCACTGATGACTGCGCATCCCCAAGAACAGTGGATTGTAGTTTGGCGACGGGAATTTCCTGTACTTCTCCTAATACTTGCACAAATAATGTGTGTGTTGCTCCGCCGACATGTACGTATCCTGGTGACGCTGTTTTCTGTTCTTCACAAGGTAAGACGTGTGGTACATTTACGGGATTCAATATTTGTTTGAACACGACGATAACTGTAGATTGTTCTGCTGCGCTTGGTACGAATTGTACGAGCCCCTATTTCTGTAACGAGAATAATGTATGTGCATTACCAGACTGTGTAAACGAAACAAACGCTGCATTCTGCAGTCGTCTTGGAAAGACATGTGGTATCTTCTCAGGTACTGATAATTGCGGTAACAACAGACAAGTAAATTGTACGACGGCAACAAGCACGTCATGTAGTAGTCCTAATTCATGTACTGACAATGTCTGTACTCCAGAAGCATGTGCATCGAGAGATACAGTTGGTGGTACTTATACTTCATATAGTTCATACACAGTTCCGGGTGGAACGACGAGCCTTCAAATCAAACTATGGGGCGCGGGCGGTTATGGTGAAACGACTGCCAACTCAGGTCGAGGCGGCGGTGGCGGTTATATCACATCGCACTTTGCGGTTCAACCTGGCGATGTTATTCAGATTGGAATCTCCAACGGCTCGCGAAATAGTTGTAGCATCGCGAACATCACTCGAGGCGGAATCCTTGTAGGTCAGGTTGTTGCAGGATCAGGCGGTTCTGCTGGTGATAACACTGGACCGGTAAGTGCATATCTTGAACCTCTTGGTGGCGGCGGTGGCGGATATATTGGGTCATCAGGACAAGATGGTT
>DATGWN010000055.1:0-3192 GCA_035299465.1 Acidobacteriota bacterium
TATACATCATAATTACAGTTTATCTAGGAACAACACTCAATAAAGAAAAACTCCGATTTCATCAGAAAGTCGGTGTCGCGATGTCCATACTCGCGGGATTTATTCTCGCGTTTATTTTCTAACCAAAAATCTTTTTCTTGGTCACTGGCTCTTCGCCAAATATTTTCAATCGCTGTCGCTCGTCTAATCGGACACAATCAGCCACATCAAGTCGAAGAGAAGCAAGCGTCAATTCGCCGATGGAGATACGACACAACGCAACCACTTCGTTGCCAACCGCTTCAAACATACTTCGGATCTGGCGTTTTTTTCCTTCGTCAATAGTGATCTTTAGAATACGTCGGTTCTGCACATCAATTTCTAATTTTGCAGGCCGAGTGTGATATGTGGAGAATTTTCCATCTTCTTCTAGTTCGATGTCCACGCCATCCTTAAGCAATCGATGCTGTTTATCTGTGAGTTCATCGCGAAGCGTGACTAAATAGACCTTGGGAATATGAGAACCTGCGTTAATCACTTTATGACAGAAATCGCCGTCGTTTGTCACAAGCAATAATCCCGTAGTATCCTCGTCAAGACGACCGACTGTGAACAACGACTGTTCTAATTTGATAGGAAGATTCAATTTGGAGACAATTTCAAACACAGAGCGCTTCTTTAACGAGCGTTCAGAATTATTCAATCGAGAGCAAAGATTGTGCATCGGTTTATGCAGCGCGATATAGATATTTTCCACGCGCGACAACACCTCACCATTATAGACGACAGTACGCATGTTTGGGTTCAGCTGATAGCGTGCATCAGTCACCACTTTATCATCGACCGTAATCATACCATCGTGAATCGCATCCATGATATCCAATTTAGATGCAAACTTGCCAGTCTTGCTCAAAAATTGGTGTAATTGTAATTTAGCGCTCATATTCCCAAAAGAAACATGAACGCTTAATAAACTGTTTTATCACGCAGCCGGGATGACCAAGCTATTATACAACGCGTCTGCGGCACGGCGGTTCGCCAACAATTGCGGCAAAAGGAGCTGACGCGCCATCGGCGTGTAGAATTCCTGCCCATCAATGAGCTTTTTCAATCCCACATACCATTTTGCATCAGCAGGCAAACCGAGTTCCGAACGGACCGCTTCGCTTTTCTCAAAGAACTCCGGCGTTCCCAAGTTCCACATGTCGGCATCTTTGAT
This sequence comes from Acidobacteriota bacterium, assembly GCA_035299465.1. Taxonomy (GTDB): domain Archaea; phylum Nanobdellota; class Nanobdellia; order Woesearchaeales; family DATGWN01; genus DATGWN01. The sequence continues at coordinate 1,199 of DATGWN010000055.1, forward strand.
TATCTGCTCAAGGAAATTTCCCGGTGTCGCGCTGACTTTCGTCGAAAGTATCAATTGCTTTACCGTATCTATCTGCGACGGTGTATACCCTACCAACGACATGAGTCGTTCACCCTCGACCGCCGAAAGGTCTTCATTATTTTTTGCGAACGGCTTGTACACAATATCATGAAGCCAACCCGCGGTTTCAAGCAGGAATTGGTCTTCACGATTCACTCCTTGGATAGCGCCAAGAAAGTATGATGTGTGTGCGACTCGCTGTGCGTGCGCGACGTTGTGATATGCAAGTCGAGGCATTTGTTCCGCGACATATTTTTGTATATACGTGATCTGACTTTCCTTTGCGGACATTTTGTATTCCATGTTGCTCACCATAGCATATACTAGGCAAATCAACTATATGAAAAAAGCGAATCCAAAATCCGCATTTACCGTAAAATTTAAGTATAAATTCCAATAAGTAAGTTTTTTATGCGCTACGCTCCCATTCTAGGACCGATTCAAAAGAATCAACACGAATACACTCTCGATGCAGTAGATAAGAAACTTCTACAGGCATTTAGCGCAGATCCGCGCCAATCAATTGCAAGTGTCGCAAAAGCCGCCAGAGTCAGCCGAGACGTCGCAACATACCGGATGCAGCGATTCGAAGAGCGTGGCATCATCTGCGGAACAAGACTCGTCGTCGCAGTGAAGAAACTTGGCTTTGACGCCTATCACATTTTCCTCAAATTATCCAACGTGGAAGAATCAATCGAGCAAATGATTCTCAAAAACATCATCGCGCGCCCCTACGTCAGATCGTTCATCAAATTCTTCGGACAATATGATTATGAAATCGCGATAATCGCAAAATCCGTCGAGGATTTCGACGAAAAGCTCTCCGAGATAATTGAGTTCACCGGAAAATACGTTCAATCATATGACGTTTTTATCATATCAAAATATTTCGTATCGCGCCCGATGCCATTATCATTTGCGACGCACACAATAACCGAACAGAAATATACGCCGGCAAAAAAACTTGACGACCTTGATTTAAAAATCGTCCAAACACTGGCAAACGACGCAAGACAACCGCTCACCGCCGTCGCGCAAAAACTCAATACAACGGTCGATACGGTTCTCTATCGCTACAAGAAATTGCAAGAATGGCTCGTCAAAGGAACCACCCCTGTCATCAACTATCATTCGCTTGGCTACACAATCCACGCGGTGCTTTTAGACGTCGCACAGTTCGACAGCGCCCAAGAACAAAAGTGCATGGAATTTGTACGACAAAGTACACACGTCATTTGGGCAGTCAAAACGATTGGTCGAGCAAACGTTCTCATCTATTTCTGCACGAAAACAGAACAAGAATTCCAGGATGCGATTACCCAATTGCGTGCACAATTCCCACAAGCGATCAGACGCCACGATTCTCTCTCAGCAGTTTCACAACTCAAGTACACAATCACACCTGATTGCATCTTCCAGTCACAAAATTAATATACGAGAAACGCGAAAATCGCAGACATGGAAATTCTCGATACAGCGAAGAAGCATTGGCTTCTCTTGTTATTTTCAGTAGCGTACATCGTCGGCTTTGGTATCTATTACGTCAAAAGCGGAAACACTGAGTTTCTCGGATACCTCGCTGTTCTGCTCATCATCGGCGGAATTTTAATCGCTACGGCGCACGTCAGTAAAATCCAAACGTTCACGCTTTGGCTCTTATCGATTTGGGGCTTGTTGCACATGGCAGGCGGCAGCGTCAAAATCGGCGATGGCGTCTTGTACGGCTGGAAGATGTTTGAACTTGTCAATCGAGGCGGCGACTTCTATATTCTCAAAATGGATCAAGTAATCCACATGTACGGATTCTTCGTCGCAGCAGTCGTCATCTATCAATTAATAGCACCTCGCGTCGCAAAAATGCACTGGGGCTTGCTCGTCTTCTTGGCAATCGCAGGATCGCTTGGATTATCCGCATTCAATGAAGTGATCGAATT
>DATGWN010000056.1:0-7315 GCA_035299465.1 Acidobacteriota bacterium
CTCTATGAGGACATCGGTGTGCTCGAATATCTTGAATTCTTCGCAGCGTTGTATAAAATCCCAAGCCTTATTGCTAAAGAGCGCATCAATAAAGGCCTCAAGCAATTGGATTTACCCGTCGAGAATAAACTTATTTCTCAATTGTCAAAAGGTATGAAACGAAAAGTACTCATCGTACGTTCGCTACTTCACGATCCAAAAATACTCATCTATGACGAACCAGCATCTGGCCTTGATCCGCAGACATCCGCCTTCATCTTAACGTTCATGCAACAACTTTCCGCACAAGGAAAGACTATCATTTTCTCATCGCACAATCTTTCACATGTCCAAAAGATTGCACAACGCGTCATCATCGTCCACAAAGGAAAAATTGCATCTGACACAACTGTGCAGCAACTCACAAAGACGCAAGAACAATCCTTCGTCGTTACGTACGCACAAAACGACACTGTCCATAAAGTCACATACAACATGCAGCAGCTAAAGCAATTGTTGGAGCGCACAGACATAGACATCTTAGAAATAACAACGCAACAGATTTCATTGGAAGATGCGTTCTTCTCTATCGTAAAATCATGAATCATATATTCACGATATCTCGTCTTGAACTTGGCAGACGTAAGCGATCTGCCCGTCCCGCAGTCATTCTTTCACTACTCGCAGTACTTGCATTATTCATCGGATCATTCATTCTGCTAGCAAACACCGGCGTTAGAAACACGCACAAATTCTATCAGATTAGCGCTAGCGGAAAGATGCTCAAATATCTTGAAGACTCCGAATTCGAACGCTCGATGCAGTCTAATGCTATTGTGATTCAGACGCAAAACGACTCATATAGATTAGCGACTCGTGGCGGATTCGTATCCTCAGCGCTCCAAGCCAGTCTGATGGAACTAATCACAAAGAAAAACGCTCAATTCCTTGCAGAAAGAAATCTCACCCCGCTACTGTACTTACAAATAAATTCAGTTCCGCGAGAAGAAATTCTCGTATTATCGCCAAAAGTAGAAGAGCAAAGCGAGCAATCTACTCAGATTGAGCAACCTGTCGTACAAAAACCACTCGAGCAAACCGACACAAATCAACAAACTCAAACATCACAAACACCTACAACGACAAGTATCGAATCGGATAAAACCGCACCTCAAATTTCCATGGAGTCATCGACGAGTGAAGTCGTCGCAGCTGCGCAAGCACCAAACATAGTACCAATTACAGCACAATCTGAGCAACCCCCTGAACTCATCACTCCAAATCAATTATCCACACTCTCTCAGATAAAAGATTTGTTTATCGTCATCCAGCTGATGATTATCTGCAATTTCTTCTCAGCGTTGTTCGGTAACGCGATATTCGAAGAAAAACTAAACTACAAAAGTAGTCTACTTTTCGTCGCGCCAATCAAACGCCGCGAAGTAATCATAGGCAAACTCTTGCCGTATTTTTGTGGCGCTATTCTAGCGGCAAGTACAGTCATCTACCTGCAGTACCCTGCACAATTATTACATCCTCAGACATACGTCATTCTTGTCACGCTCGCGATGCTCTACTTTGCGATGAGTTTTCTTAATGGCATTCTATCGCGCAGCAATAAGGAATACTCATTTCTCAACGTCTTCACAACTTCAATCCTCTCATTATACCTGCTGATCCCGTCATTCCTTGCAAACTATTCAACACTCGGTTACGCCTCTCTATTTACACCGATATTACTTGCCATTCAAGGAACAATGCCACAACTCCAATTGCTGGTATTCGTCGTGTTTACGTATTTGGCCGTCTCAATCACAATCTTCACAATCGGATCGAATTTATGGGACTTTGAGCGCCTGTATCGGTACGATTCGCCCTTCCAAAAAATCTTGTACATGCTTAAAGCAAGTACCAAAAAACTGTGGCATTACTTCATTTTCGGCGTCATGTCAGTTCCATTGATCTGGATAATGCAACTAGTCATCATCGCAGTATTTTTGCTCATACCTATGGGCGCAAAATTGCCGATATTCTTATTACTAGCAGCTCTCAGCGAAGAACTGATACGAAATATCATCGTCAAAGCACATCAACTGCCAACGCATGAAGATCCCGTGCACGCCAAGCAACCATTCCGATACGCAGTCGCAGTGGGCGTCGGTTTTGCGATCGCTGAGAAAAGCATATTGCTCATCGCCATTGCGCCATTCCTGGACGGATATAAAATTCTTATCAGCGCCGGTATTATAGTGCCAATGATTTTACACACCGTATTCACGTATTGTGCGATGAAAAGCGCGCAGCGATTCCCAAACGCGTACATTATCACATGCATCATTCTCGCACTTATCCACGCTACATTCAATTACGCAGTCCTTGCGATATTTAAGGTGCCACTCATATGAGAAGTCTAATTGAATCCATGTTTCCGCTCGCCACAAAATACATGCGAGACCTCAAACGAGAAAAGACTATCGGTCTTTTTTTTAGTCTTCTTTTCTTCATCGCACTCAGTGTCTCCTTGCTCATTTTAACAGTCTCATTCATCTATAATCCTGAATATCTCATAAACGGAACAGTGCCAGTAGGAGTTGTCGGGCCAATTGAGTCAATCCCATTCATCCGGACAATTCCAAAAGCGAATATCACGCTTTTCACGACGGAATCTGAAGGTATCGACGCGCTCGTCAACGGCAGCATAGATGGTTTAGTTACAATAGATACACCACCGTCGCCCTACTTTGCAGGCGTTCTTCGAATAACCACTCCATCTTCGCCGGTTACGTCATCGGTTATCCTGTCACTACTCAAACCTGCGCTCGAACTGCAAGAGCAATCGCTTCAATCGCAGCGCGATGTCAACAACGAATTCATCTGGACAACACAAATTCAAGCGCGACCAACTCTCAAAGGTGCGAATGTAATATACGAAATTATCCTCGCATTCATCGTTCCATTGTTCGTGCTCATTCCCGCATTCGTCATTGGAAACATGTTTGTCGATAGCCTTACCCAAGACATTGAACAAAAAGTTTTGTCATTACTATTGACTGTCATCTCTCCAGCACGCATCGTCTTCGAATACGTAATCTTTGGCGTTGTCGCCTCGTCTTCGCTTGTCGCCGTGTTTTTAGCCATTCTCTATCTAAGGTTTGCGTTCCTCAATTCATTTGGTTTAGTCATGCTGTATGCGGTCTTGTTTAGCATCACCGTTTTCATCTTCGCCATAGTTGCAAGTCTAGTTTTCGTCAAAAAAGAAATTGCGCAAATCGTCTATTCGTTCGCCATCGTAAGCATATTCTTGCTTTCGCCGTTCATCAAAATCTCGCCGCTTTACACAATCACAGAGCTTCTCCTGGGAAATACATCGCACTTCTTTAGTAGCATCCTTGCGCTTGCAGTCGTCGCGTCAATTTGCGGCGTTGGTTTGTTTGTGCATTTGCGGAAAAATTACTATTAAAATTAGGTATAGATACAATTGCGGCAATCACTCGCTAGTGTTGCCCAACATTTAAATACCCTCAGACGATAGAATGCTACAGTATGGCCATTCGTGAGCTGATCACAACAAATTTTGTATCTATTTGTGCATATCTCATATTCCTGCTCATTGTGTTTCTTATTGTCGCTCGCAAATTCAACAATCTCATCGAAGAATCAAACCCGTCCTCCATAACAAAAATTGGAAATATCATCGGAGACGAGCAGGTGAAGATTATCGGAACGCCTCAATCAATAAAACCGTTACAGGCGCCGTATTCAAATGAAGACTGTGTGTTCTACTCGTATACAATCGAGCAAAAAGAACGGTCATACGACGTAAATCGCGGCTTTACGAAACCTGAATGGCAAGTGATTGGTTCTGCACAACGTGGCGTACCCTTTATACTTGCAGATGACACCGGACATGTATTAGTCGATCCGAAAAATTCTCAGATAAGTCTTGCAATCACCAGCCAAGGACCTCTTGACGGCGCACATCATTTCCACGCCAAACACCCGTTAGTCCGCTGGATACATAGAACGTTTGCTCCCGTGAATGAATTATGGGTCACCGAACACGCAATAACGCCAAAACACTCTGTTCTTATCAACGGCTATGCACCTAAAGAATTGGTAAAATCCCCTATTGAAGCAGGGAAACACATACTTTCGCTTAAATCAGTCAATCCCTTAGCCAAAAAGCGAGATAATCAAATACCTCTCATAATCTCAGTCACGCAACCAGCCGCAAAATTGCAAGTCTGGGAACACTGGTATAAGACGACCATGATGTGCGCAAGCATAGTAGGGGCGCTTCTAATCATAGTGATAATCATTAGTTTCTTGTAAATTGTCGACAGCAATTCCGTACAGATACGTCATATACGGGCGTAATACGTCAATTTACACCACAAAGTATAAAAACGGTCATTTTAGCGTCATATCTGGGGAAAATGGCTAAAAAGAAAGAAGACACGGAAAAGCAAGTTAAAATCTCAAAGGCTCATATTGAAGACATTGTGACGAAAGGCGGTGTCCTGTTCTACGCAGTTCATGAAATCGTTGGTAAGCCAAAAGAACATGTCGATGAAACACTGAAGGTATTCATCGATGCGATGAAGAAAAATAACAAATACACGCTTTGTGAAGAAACACTGCACGACGCAGTCGCACTCGAAAATTCAGACTCGCTATTCTCCGCATTCGTCGAAACAAAAGTCCTCGTCAATAATCTATCAATCGTATACGACTACATCTTCGAATATATGCCTGCATCGGTTGAAATAGAGCAACCTGAAGAATTGACGCTGCGCTCGGCTGACGCAACTGGCATCATGAATGATTTTGCTGCACGATTGCACCAAATCGATATGCACGCAAAAAAACTCAACCAAAAAAACAAAGTCTTATCACAAGGTATCTCGACAATTGTGCACAATATGATCATCATTTCACTACGACTCGGTCCGATGAACAACAAGCAGCTCTCAAAGCTTACCGGCTTAGACGAAACACAACTGCCAGGCATCTGCGATCAACTCATCAAAGAGAAGAAAGTTGTCAAGAATGGTGAAATCTACGAACTTGCAAATTCTGCAAAGAAAAAACTGCAATGAATACAGACAAACAATTGATGGTAGAGGCAATTTTGTTCGCAGCAGGCACACGCATATCCGTGCAGCGAATTATGGAACTCTCCAAGATTGACGATAAAAATGCCATCCTAGAAACTCTCAACATTCTTAAGACAAAACACGACGATCCTTCATCATCCTTCCAATTGACGCAGATGGGCGAAGACTGGAAAATGACTGTCAAACGCGAATTCCTTCCCGTCGTTGAAAAGATTGCGCCAGATGCAGAATTGGCTAAAAGCGTCATCGAAACGCTCGCAATCCTCGCATGGAAAGCACCGATGACCCAATCTGACCTTGTCAAGATCAGAAGCAATAAGGCGTACGACCATCTCCAAGAACTCAAAGACCGCGGATTCATTGCAAAAGAGAAGAAAGGACGCTCATTCATCCTCAAACTAACACCAAAATTTTTTGAATATTTCGACATCAGAACAAAAAAACAAGTCGACCAGCTCTTCGACAAATACGAGAACAAAGCAAATATCGTTGCTCAAAAGAAAATAGACGAGTTCGAAGAGAAGAAGAAAAAAGCGCTCGAAGACGAACAAAAAATGGCAGCGCCGATTCCAGAAGACATTATCAAAGAACCCCAAGTCACAATCAGACATATCAAAGACGAAGAACGAAAGACCCAAAAGGACTTCTTCGATAGTCTCGACGCAAAACTTGCAGCAGTTCAGTCAAAAACCAATACTGTCAAATCCGAATTAAGTGAATTCAAACCCCAAGAAGTCGCTCCGGCACAACCTGCCGCGCCAACGGGCGATGGTGTAAATCTCATCCCACAAGATGAAGAACCTAAAGAAGAATAGACATATTTTCTGATATAGCATCAAATTCTTTTTAAAGTGCCGATAACTCCGCGACTAGATGAACATAGAATCGCACTTGTACCAAACTGCAGTCGAACATGCGACAGTGGATGCGCTCGATTGGGAAGAATCCATTCAAGCAAGTGCCAATGAATTTGTCAGTCGACCGTCTAAATATGACCATGAAAAAAACGGCGTACGACGCTTTGCAGACCATTTTGTGCATGACCGCAATAAACGAATCCATATGTTCCAAGAACGAGAACGCATCGTCCTTTTGTACTCCTTAGGAATTATTTCAGAACAGGACGCTACGCGTCGACTTATACCAATTGAGTTATCGGGCAGACATGTCGCCGAATTTGGACGAAGTTTCATGTCGACAAAGCAAATTGTCACATCCAGAGCTCAGATGTATAAAGCCATCATGGATAAGTTCGGCTTGTCGATTCCATTCGACGAGGGACTTGTCATGACGTTTCAAACCGTTGATGCGTTCAAAGACATGTACCAAAATATAATCAAACATCACTTTGAAGCATATGCGCGCTCCCTGCGTGAGACACGATGTCCTACCCGCGACGCATCATGCCAAATCTACCAACGCGCAGCGCTCAATTTCCTTGATCGCAAAGTCGAAGAATTCTCCAGTATAGAAAGCGCGCACGAACGAATCTAAGCAACGAATCCAAAGGGTGTTTTGCACAGTGACTGAATTCGTACTATGCACATGCTGTTTATTCACAGCACCTCCTCAGTCCAATTTTCAAACAACGATGCAAGAAACACCAATTCCTCGCGCGCGCACGCGCGTACGAGGCATTTATAAATAGACAAACGATATCTTTTTAAATAAACCACCCGTCATTTTTGATGGGAAAAGGGTAATTTTCATACACTAAAAAAGGTATATACGTGTCAAACGAACCAGATTCAAAAATAATAGACAGTGTCATCGACACAGAAATCAAACAGTCATTCCTTTCATATGCGATGAGCGTCATCGTCAGCCGAGCGCTGCCAGATGTACGAGATGGTCTCAAACCAGTTCACCGCAGAATTCTTTACGCGATGCATGACGAAGGTCTGGCATCCAGCAAAAAATATTCTAAGTGTGCCGGGGTCGTAGGGGAAGTCCTCAAAAAATACCACCCTCACGGCGATATGGCAGTCTACGATTCACTTGTTCGTATGGCTCAATCTTGGAACTTGCGTTATCCACTCATAGACGGCCAAGGTAACTTTGGTTCGATCGACGGCGATTCAGCTGCGGCATACCGTTACACTGAAGCTCGTTTAGAAAAATTCGCCGAAGAAATTCTTGCTGATATCGATAAAGAGACTGTTAAATTCACAACAACGTTCGACGAATCCAATCAAGAGCCGACCGTCCTTCCATCCAGA
>DATGWN010000057.1:0-19967 GCA_035299465.1 Acidobacteriota bacterium
CTAATCTTGACAAAAGCAATGACTTGCTTTCCAAATGTGAGACTGCGGGCGGACAGTGCCTCCCTAATTGCGAAGTAGAATATAAGACGGAATATTCACATTATCTGTGTGTGGACGAGTCGAACAAACGTACAGGACAAAAGTGCTGTTTCTAAGCTAACTTATTTAAATTCCGCCAAGTTTTCATATTCATGGTCAATCCATCACGGACTAACACAAAATTCATCGAAGAACGAGAGTTCGAAATCAAAGTCGTCAAGTCGCAAAACAGAGTTGCATTAAATCTTACTTTGCTTCAGATTGTCGTCGGTGTTTTCACGTTCATCGTGGCAGTCAGTCCGCATATCCTCGAACAAAATCTGCTTATTGCAGTGCAACTTGTTATGTGCATCCCACTTTTGATGAGCTCTACATTCTCACGACAAAAACATGCATATGCGAAAAGTTCGCATCTGTGGAGCGGTTTTGGCTACGTCACATTCCTATTAGCATATAGCGCGCTCATTAACGTCGTGGGTATCCTTTTATCGTTGTACGCGACAATTGCGATCGCCCTTTCATTCTTCGCAGTATGTATAGTCCTTGCGATTGCATACTCAGTAATGGAAGTGCTTGAGATTGAAGAGAAGTTGTTCTTTCGAATCGCTAAAGACGCATTATTCATCATTTTGCTCGTCGTATTCGGCGTTTTGCCAGTTATTGGCGTCTATTAGCACTTATTGACGAGATATAGAGCGTTCGTCGAGTGCAAATCATAGTAAGCTTTTTAAATGGTGTGCTGTTTGTGTATACATATTCCGCGCCAGTAGTTTATTGGTAGAATGGTGCCTTGCCAAGGCTCAGGGCCGAGTTCGATTCTCGGCTGGCGCATTTTCTTTCGCAACTGCTATAAAGCATTCTGTCCATAGTGATATTTGATGCGATTCGTCCATACACACACTTCTGACTCATTGATACTCCAAGGATTACTCTGTGAACCCGTAACACAAACAAAATCCGCAATCCTGCATATCCACGGAATGGCTGGGAACTTTTGGGAAAACAGCTTCGTCAAGACGATGATAGAACAATATCCTAGAGCAGGCGTCTCGTTTCTCACTGTAGAGACTCGCGGTTCGGAAGTGCTTCGTTGGTTTTCGTGCACAGATGGTTCGCAACGACTTATAGGAAATTCATATGAACGATTTGAAGACTGTGTCTTGGATATAGACGCATGGGTTTCTTTTCTTGTTTCTTTGGGTTACGATACGATTTATCTGCAAGGACATAGTCTTGGGTGCGCAAAGATTGCTTATTACATGAAAGGCAAACAACCTGTCGCCATCAAAGGATTGCTGCTTATTTCGCCGTCGGATATGCTCGGACTGCTTGAAGAGCCGTCGTATCATGTGCGCTACGAAGCTTTGCTTGGTAGAGCTAAATCGCTCATCAATGAAGGCAAACCTGACGAGTTACTTGCACTACACTGGGACTTTGCGCACTTATCTGCACGCACGTTTGTCAATTTTTCCAGCGAGAATGATAATATCGCAATTTTCAATTATCTCAACCCACGACGAGGATTTGCTACTTTGAATGCGTTGACCGTCCCAGTATTGGCTATTATGGGAACAAAAGACGACGGTATTGTTCACAACAATGTGGCTGCCGCCGTGGATTTATTGAGAAAAAATATACGCACGAGATTTGTCGGCGCAGTATTTACCGATGCTGCGCATGATTTTAATGGTTTTGAAGATAGAATCGTCTCAGAAGTTCTTGATTTCATTAAGTAGATATTTCTTTTAAAAAAAAGGAAAAGGAAGAAAGAAAAAAATTTATTCGCTACAGTGGCCTGGGCCGATCGCGCCTTCGTTAAAGCTGCCGAGGATACCAGCCAATGTTACCCATTGAGCTGTTTGTGATCCCTTCATAGCTTTCACTTGAGCTGGCGTCTTTGCCGCAAACAATGCTTCTGCTTGTGTGATTGCGTTCGTTACTGACGCTGGCGCACTTGCACCGTTCATCACGTTAAGCTTCGCAGCCATGTACTGGTGAGCGAGTTGGTAGTACGCATTGCCCGCAACTGGTGTGTTGAATACTTGGAGCCAAGTCTGACCTGATAGGTAGAACTTCGTGTTATGTTCCAATGGTCCAACGTTCTTCCAGTTGTCGTCGTATGGTGCTTTACCAGCCAAGCTGTGAGTCTTCCAGTAGCCTTGCGTCAAAGTACATCCGCATACTACGTTGATTGGCAACGATACTGAGTCAGAGGCAGTTGCGCCTGTGTCTACAGTTACGAATGATGCCGTGTTATCAACAACGAATGGTGCACAGACGTTCTGTTGTGCGTTATAGCTATATTTGAAGACTTTAGGTCCTTCAAGTACTGAAACTGTTCCTGCTGGCGTATTACCAGTTGTACCTGGCAATGAATCGCTTACAGTAACTGCTTCGTCGATTTCAAGCATGTCTGCTTCGTTGAAGCTTACTTCTGCCTGTCCGCTATAACTGATTGAGCCTGGAGTTTCTACAGTAGCTGTGTTAACTCGAGTGTCTGCGTTTGGTAATGATGCAGTGTAGTCACAAACAAGATCTTGGCCCGCTTCCAATGTGTATGGGAAAGTTACGCCACAATCTACGTCTGCTGAAACTGGTCCTGCAATTACATCGTCAACACTGTTAATCGTTGCGTCTACTGGAGCTGGGTTGTGGATTGTAATTGTACCTTCAACTGCCCAGTCGCTGTCTGTAAAGCCCGTCTTAGTAAGACTTACTGTGTAGCCAATGTTATACGGCTGACCCATGTCGATTGTGACTGGACCAGTAACGTTAGCTGTCTTAGTAATGTCCCACGTGTACGTTCGAGTGAACGAAGTTTCAGCTGTCTTGGAAACATCTAAGCTGTAACAATTGACTTGTACAGTTTCATCATCTGAAATGACGCCACTTGCAGTTGTCATGCTTGCTACGTTTGGATGTTCGCCAGCGTCTTCATCACAAGTGAATGTTGCACTGTATTCAAAGACGTTTTCTTCACCTTGAGTTGCAATACCAAGTTCACCTTCAACTGAATCCATTACTGGAAGTTCAGCGTCGATTTCTGTGATAGTTGCAGCGCCAAAGTCAACGTCAGCGAATCCTGAGTATTCAGCTTGTGCTGTCGTTACAGTTGCAGTGTTTTCTCTGTCGTTTGCGTTTGGAAGATCAGCTGAGTATGAACACTCAATTGATTCACCAGCGCCTAAGACGATTGGGAATTCTTCTGCACAAACTACATCAGCTTGGACGTCACCTGACATGACATCTGTGACTGATGTGATTGTTGCATCAACTGGTGATGGGTTGGAAACCGTAATAGTTCCAACTGCCTTCCAATTGCTGTCAACTGTTTCGCTCGTTGCTGTTACAACATAATTAACAGTTTGTTGCTGTCCGTTCATCAAATCTACGAGGTTTGTATCAACATCTTTGCTGATAGTCCAGTCGTATGTTCGAGTGAATGAAGTCTCAACATCTTTGCTTACTTCAAGTGCATAACAGTTTACATCAACTGTCTGATCATCAGACATTTCTGTTTCTGTATCTGCTGTTGTCAAAGTAGCCACGTTTGGATAGCTTCCTTTGTCTGCACCACAAGTAAACTTTGTGCTGTATTCAAAGACTTTCGGAGTTTCTGATTGAGCTACGTCGCCAAGGATGCCTTGTACTGAATCATCTACTGTTGCCATTTCATCGACTTCAGTCATGATTGCAGACTCGAAGCTTACATCAGCCATACCTGAGTATGACGTTGTACCTTCAACATCGTTTGCAGTTTCTGCTGTAGCTGTATTGATTCTGTCAGTTGCGTCTGGAAGAGATACTTCGTAATCACACACAAGTGTTTCACCTGCAGGGATTACAATTGGGAACTCTTCGCCACAATCTACATCTGCGACGATGTCGTTTGAAACGACATCAGAGACTGATGAAACTTCTGCGGCGATTGGAGCTGGGTTGTATACTGAAATAGTACCAACTGCTTTCCAGTTGCTGTCTGTATATTCGCTTGAAACTGTGACATCATAGTCAACAGTTTGTGATTCGCCTTCTAGCAAGTCAACTTGATTGTCGCTTACTGCCTTAGTAATCGTCCAATCATATGTTCTTGTAAATGACGTTTCAACATCTTTGCTGACTTCAAGACCATAACAGTTTACAAGTACTGATTCACTGTCGGATATTTCGCCGAAGGAAGTTGTCATACTTGCTACGTTTGGATGTTCGCCAGCGTCTTCATCACAAGTGAATGTTGCACTGTATTCAAAGACGTTTTCTTGATCATGTTCTGCATTTCCGAGATTGCCTTCAACGCTGTCCATTACTGGAAGGATTGGGTCAATTTCTGTCATGCCTTCTTCTGTGAAGATTACATCAGCAGTTCCTGTGTATTCTGATTCAAGAGTCGTTACCGTTGCTGTATTTTCTCTCGCGTCCGCATTTTGTAAGTCAACTGAGTAAGAACACTCGATTGCACTTTCTGCTGCTAAGACATAAGGGAATTCTACATTACAGTTGACATCTGCAGGTATTTCTTCTGAGACTACATCAGTTACTGATTGAATCGTAACGGCGATTGGTGCTGGATTTGAAACAGTAATAGTTCCAACTGCCTTCCATTCGCTATCAGTTGATTCGCTCGTTGCTGTTACTACGTAATTAACAGTTTGTTGCTGTCCGTTCATCAAATCTACGATGTTTGTATCAACATCTTTGCTGATAGTCCAGTCGTGTGTTCGAGTGAATGATGTTTCAACATCTTTAGATACTTCAACTGCATAACAATCAACTTGTACGTCTTGTTGTGCTTCGATGACATCATCAGATGTAGTTAATTGTGCAATATTTTCATGGAGACCATTGTCTTCACCGCATACGAACGTGTGTTCGTACGTGAATACTGTTGACTCTTCACCTTGGACTGCTTCACCAAGTTCGCCACCCATGCTATCTTCTACTGGGACTTCTGCATCTACTTCGTTGATTATTGCATTTTCAAAGCTTACATCGGCAGATCCTGAGAATGTAACATCTTCAACAGTTGTTACTGTCGCAGTGTTAGTTCTATCAGAATCATCTTCTAATGCTGAAGTATATGTACAGACTAATTCATCGCCACCTACAAGTTCGTAAGGGAATGATACTTCGCCACAATCAACGATTGCGACAACGTCAGGTGAGACGATATCTTCAACTGATGCAATCATTGCGCTTGCAGTGGATGGATTTGCAACTGTAATTGTTCCGGATACAGTCCAGTCAGTATCTACTGGCGTACTTGTTGCTGTTACCGTGTATTCAACAGTTTGTTCTTGTCCTTCAAACAATACTACTGATTCGTCATCAACTGTTTTAGTCAATTCCCAACCGTATGTTCGAGTGAAAGAAGTGTCTGCTGTTTTTGTTACAATCAAATCTGAGCAAGTAACTGTCACGTCTTCATCGTCGGATGAGACCGTTTCAGTATCCAATGCCGTAGCTGTTGCTGTATTAGGAGTAGTTCCTACGTTTTCGCAACTGAATTCTTTTGTATATGTGTATTCTTGTGGAGTTTCAGATTGGTCTAGTGTACCAAGGAATCCTTCAAGTGAATCTTCAATGTCAGCTGATGCGTCTACTTCAGTAACAGTCGCTTCTGAGAAGTCAACGTCTACAGTTCCGATAACATTAGTCGTACCTGATGGCGTATTCTTCAATACAGCTACTGCCGTATTTTCACGATTATTTCCATTAGAGAGGTTAGCTTTGTAAGAACAAATGAGATTTCCGTTTGCAGGGATAGTATATGGGAATGAAACGCCGCAAGTGACAACTGCATTAACGCCGCCTGTCATTGAGTCGCTTACACTATTAATAGTAGCTGCAATTGGGTTTGGATTACTTACCGTAATTGTTCCTGAGACATTCCAATTGCTGTCGACTGGAGTGCTTGAAACCGTAACAGTGTATTCTACTTCCTGAGATTGACCCGTAATAAGTTCAATATCAGTAGGAGTTGCAGTCTTTACAACGTCCCAGTTATATTTAGTAGTATATGCTGTGTTTGCAGTCTTTGTAACACTCAATTCGTAACAGCTGACTTCTACGTCTACTGAATCTTGTATTTCATTTTGTGAGTCAGTCGGAGTCAAAACTGCCGTATTGGTATTTGTTCCAATGTCAGCTGCACATGATAATGCTTGGACATATGATTTCACTGATGAACCGTTCAAATTCCAAGACATTCCGTTAGAGTCTTCAAGAGTTGCTGTGCCGTCAACAGACGCGTCTGGAGTTACTCTTGGAGTGAAGCTTGCTGTTGCGTTTAGAACACCTGAAGTTGGGTTTGCGTGAATTGTAATTCGAGCATCGTTTCTGTATGCTGTGACACCCGACGGGATATCAGATGGATCGTACACGATTGAGTATACGTACTTTTGAGCGCCAGCGCCTGGGAGAGTGAATGCGCTGTTGATGAGTTGGCATTCAAGATCATACCAAATGCCTGATTTTTGATACTGCAAGCAGTCAGTCAAGTCGAGGAGACCTGTGCCTGTGCCAGTATTTGTGTTTGTCAAATCGATAGTACCGTTGACGAAATATACATCAGTACCTGGAACAACTGTTCGCGTTGCATTGATTGTATAGTTAACGTTCTTGCTATCGCCATTGAACATTGAGAGGGAGGATTGGTTTGCTTTCTTATCTACAGTCCAGGAGTATTCACGGGAGAGATGAGCTACTGCTGTTTTGCTGATAGTAGTTCCAATAACACGATAGTTATCGTTCTTAGTTCCAACGCCGAATTTGTATGTACCGCCATCATTTGGTTGGACATAGTATGCTGGGAAACACAACGAGCCGTTCACGTCTGTCGTAATTGTGCCTTGCGCGACAATTACGTTGGAGTCGGCACTACCTGGAGTACCTTCGATCTTCCAAGAATATTGTGTATTCGGATCGAAATTTGCACCGTTGATGTGAACTAATTCAGCAATTGCGTATTGGTTTACGTCTTGACTTAGGACACTACAGTCCACATTACTCGTCCAAACTGAACCAGAATTGCCCGCTGCAAATGCTGAAAAAGACATTAGAATAAATAGTGTTATCACGATAGAAATAAGTTTTCTCATTGTTCCCCCGATTGCATATATACCATATGACTACAGTATGAATGCACCCCTTGGGAATGCATGTCGGTTTAAATATCTTCTTGTTTTGAACACTAGCGTATAAAAACAAAGAGTTCCTTTGATAAAGTGACATTATATGGTGCACGTAAGACCCCTCCGACGACAAAAATGTATATTGAGCAATATCGTGCAAGGGTGCACCACAAACATATGTACAAGCATATGTTGGATTTAAAAATAAACTGCTACAAATGTTTTCTGCGTCATCTTTATGAAGTGACGTTATTCGGCGCGACCAAATAAGTCAAAAACGACCATTTTTTAGATGCACTAAATATCCCATATATATGCTTATCAAACCATCGCAAAATCGCAAAGACTATTTTACGCCACGCACTTTGGCTGACATAAAGTATTTTTCTTTGAAAAATAAAGATCAATCGCTTTCAAAAGATTCTGTAAATGAACTACTTGCAAAGCAAACAGCCGTCGTTGCTACAAAAAAAGGAACGGTAGAAAGTCTTGCTACATCCGACCTTTCAAATGCAAGCGTGGCTGCGTTGCTTTCACACGCAGAAGGACTGGTGATTGTGCCACAGTCATGGCAAATCGACCATTCGATGGCTACTGCATTGTCCCGAGCGTCCAATAATTATCTCTCGTTAGATCACATTCCAACAATCCGGTCTCTCATAGGAAAATCGACACTCACACAAAATTTGAATCTGACGCTGGATGATTTGTATCGCGAACGATGCCGACAAGATTCACGTGCCGATGAACGATTTAGGCCAATTGCATCACACATAGGTTTTCGGTGGCGCGGTTCTGATGGTCAAACGCGGTTCTTCACATATCTAAGCGCGGTCAAAGCACTGGAATTACGCGCGTTACAAAATATTGCATACTATAAAACTGTTGGACAAACGCTCGCACAAGCGGCAGCCACTGGAGTTCATGAATTCACGGGCGACGAGCTGACGACTGCACAGCGAAATCGTCGACTCAAAAAATCTGCTCGATACGCTGGTGTGACTCGAGCTCACGAGACTCTCATCAGAAAACTTGATGTGACGCAAGACGATCTTATCCAAACCGACTCTGCAACGAGAGGGGCTTTCAACGCGTTTAAGAGTTGGAGATACTTGGTGCCATCAACTGCTGACAGAACAAAAAAATATCATGTGCATCTAAATAATCTAGCAGCTGTGCACAATCCGATGCACTCGCTGACTGTTGCGAAAAATTTCCAAAGTCATTGTGATTGCCCTGCACATACGTATCGAAGCGATCGACTAAGCCAAAGAACGTCATACGTCAAAGAAGCGGATTTCATCTGCCATCACCAAATCGCAGCGTTGTATAGCGCAACGCAGATAGTCAATCGTAATCCGCATACTAACAAATACGAGGTTTTGGAAATTCCAGTATTCATTCCGCTTGCGCCACTGGTGAGTGCGGCAGACACGTTGCGTTACCGTACGCTCGCAGCCCACACGGATGGAAAGCGAATTCGATTCGAGCCTTTGTCAGATGCATCAGTCAATGCGGCGCTGTCAACATTATTTGCGAGTAAACCCTTCGAAAGTCTTGCAACTACTCAGCCATCACGTATGCGTGAAAAAAAACGAGATATTATTTCGTATACACTGACATACGTAGAATGAACTTATTCTTTTTGCTGCTCTTTGGCTTTTCTGCGATAATCGCCGTATTTGTCGATTGGAGAATATTTCTGCGGTGCGTTTGAGGCGTTCACAGTTCCGTCTTTGGATTTGAGTTTGAATGTATACTCGCCCGTTTTTGCGTCAACTAGGATTTCTTTGCTCATTATATTATAGTGTGACATACTCTGCGTTTATAAATAATATGTGCTTCCCCTGCGAAATGCCAGAACTTGCGAACTGTATATTGGACGATTACAAGAGCCCAGGATACAAGTTACAATATCGACAACTCTGCGAACGTCTGAGTGAACAAGCGAATCTTTCGTTTTTGACATTTGATGATATTGCGGCGGCAAGTGGCCTGTCAGATCAACGATTGTGGAAATTATCTGCGCGCGTGCGAAACGGATGTCATGAAGCATATCTGGACAAATGGGTCAAGCGATATCATGCGAGAGGGTATGACCAAGAAAGAATCCGGGAATTGACCAAATCCAGCCACAGAGAACTGCGATCTTCGTACAAACGTGTGGGACTGTCGTTCACATTTCACGGCGTTGACATGCCAATAAAGCATGATTCTATCTCAAACGAACGAGAAACTCTGGAAAAGAAGCTTGTTCTAGCTGGTGCGTCGCAAACCAGTATAGGCAGAGCGATGGGCTATTCGCGCGCACGCGCATGGCAGCGTATCCACGAAATGGGTCTCTACGACACATGGAAAAGAGCCTCGCGCAAGCACCATTCTTTATAAACAGCACACGCTTTCCTTGAATTCATGCCAAAAAAGGAAGTCAGCGCAGCAAGTGCACGAGCGTACAAGCCGTTAGTGCCGATGAATGAGACGCTCTTGGTGTCTCACAAAGATGTAGACGTTACTGTTTGCGCAGATTGTGGCAGAATTCTAAGACTCAAACAATGGAGCCGCGCAGAATTAGGTCCTGAGATTGAGCGCTTAATCGAAAAGCAATTAGTATTCAATCAGAAGGCTGACGTATCTGTAATCGATATCGATCCGCAATTGGGTGAAACAATTCCAAAGCGGGGCACTGCCAAAGTGTACGTAGAAGGCAAAATTGACAAAGAAAAGTTGTTCGAGGAATACGAAGTACCGTACCGAATCCATCAGCAGCAATGCAGCCTGTGTGCCAAAAACAACGAAATCTACTACGAAGGAACTATTCAACTCAGAAATATCACGCCAGAGATGCTGGAGTACACATTAAACTTCATCAAGACGCTTACTGACCGTGGCGTCTTTGCAAACAAAGTCACGCCAGGTGGCGAACGCGATTACGATATTCGTATAAGCAATCAACGTTTCATCAAAGTCATAGGTTTGGAACTGCAACGAGTATTTGGCGGGACAATACAAAACGATGCCAAATTATTTTCGTATAACAAACAAACAAGCAGAAATGTATATCGAGTCAATGTCACATATACTGCATACGGGTTTGCAAAACATAGTATTATCATAAACGAACAAGAACAACCATTCTATGTCGAATCTATTCAGAAAAAAGCGCATCTACGAAGCATATTGACGAACGAGCTTTCGGCTATCGATGCAATCCAAGCTAGAAAATACACTCAGCTCAAAGCGGTTAAAGTCACTATCAGCAGACATTTGCCAACGACGCAAGCACTACACCCTGAAACGTTCCAAGAAACGCCGATAGAATATATTGGTGTTGAACCGGTTGATGCGAAACACAAATCTGTCAAAGTGTACGTTGTAGGCAAGCGACTCTTATGCACTGGCTATTAATTGTACAACGTTTGTGCGACCTTTCTTAGTCTTTTTTACCAAGCCGCGTTCTGTCATCTGAGACATAATCATAGAAATCTTTGCTTCCGACACATTGAACTCTTTACGGATATCTTTTTGGCTTAACGAGCCACCGGCTTTGGTGAGAACTGTTACGATTCGACCAATAAGTACGTCATCTGCAGATTTTGCTGGATCTTGCGCTATTGGAAGCGCAACAGCAGGCGTCGGTTCTTTGGGAGCATCCACCACTTGAACATGATTTGTTACTTCGTGTTCTGTCGTGTCAATTTCATGCACCGTGACGATTGGAACCGATCCTTGCGGTTTACTGAGCATATTCTTTCTCCACCAGCGGATTGTAAGAACGACGATGCTCACTGTCACCAAACAAAGCAGTGCGAGCATGATGTTAGTATTGTTGTCTGAGACAAATCGTCGCAGTCGGCTCATCCACGATACGTCAAATTCGACATTCATATCGAAGTCTTCGAATAAAAGTAAATCCCGAGTGTAGTCTCCATCGTTCTCAATGACGATGAATTCTTGCGCTATTTGACGAGTAATACCGTTCTGCGTCAATTCGGCAGTGAGTTCGTATGATCCTGGAGGCACAACGAAATAATATCCGCCGTAGTTTGCAACTTTCGTCTGCACCGGTGTGCTGTTTATCTGCACAACGGATTTACGGATAGCATCATATGAATGATCGTAAATAGAACCACGAATGGTTGCAGCTTCACAGATGGGTATGAGTAATGCTACAAGTACGAGTATTGCAAGGAAATGGATGTATTTTTTGGCTTGCATACCGAAAAAAAGCGCGGTTGAGTATTTAAATATGGTGGATTTACCTCGAAGGTAAGCGATTTTCTTGCCATTTCTATGCTTCAATTTGCTTTATATTTAGGTTGTGAAGCTATTTAGCCATTATATGTAAGATATAAAGTATTTTCTCTCCTATTCGCCCCATGGCTGAAGTATCAAATAAGAATATTTATAAATACCGAGTATGCCTTAGATACTGTTGAAAGCTTAACCACTTTCAGCGCAAAGGCAAATAAGTGTTTGATTTATGGCGCATGTCGCAATGCGCTTTTTTTATTTTTTTCTCGACGGGTTTTCAAGATTACAAGCAATACACAAAAGATTCTACAGCAACACACACATTCTTAGCATAAATACGCTTTATTTAACGCACATTTTCTATATTAGAAACAGAATGCCCTGAAAATCATATAAGAAAAAAAGTATATAGAATTTATTGCATAGCCATGCTGATGTCCTTATACAATTCAAGGATATCTTCATGAAGCTGCGCGTCTTGGCCGTATTTCTTTGATAAGACGCCATACGCTGCACAGATTGACTCATATTCCTTCTTGAGCGCAGTCATATTTCGGCTTTCCAAAAGACTGTATGCCTTCTGAAGCTTAGTGCGGATCGCGGATTTTGAGTGACTTTCTTCCACTTGCTTTTTCGTAGGCTTCTTTGGCTTTGGCTCGGCAGGATACTTCTCTTTTATGCGAGATGTATCTTCAGCATGAATGACTGCAGGCGTTGGGGCAGGCGTATTTTGGGAGACTGCTTGCGCTTTTTCCAATTCTTCCTGCTTTTCTTGCAATTCGTGTTCTTTTTGCTCAAGTTCTGCTTTAAGTCTGTCAAGCTCTTCTTTTTGGTATTTGAGAGTGATTTCCTTGTCGTCCAATTCAGACTGGAGTTTCTTTATCGTAGCATACTCTTTTTCCTTGTATGCCATTTCTTGCTCTTTCTTTTGCAAAGCTTCATTCCACTCTTCCAATTCTTTTTCTCGTGCTTCGTTTTTGGATG
Source organism: Acidobacteriota bacterium (assembly GCA_035299465.1). Taxonomy (GTDB): domain Archaea; phylum Nanobdellota; class Nanobdellia; order Woesearchaeales; family DATGWN01; genus DATGWN01. Next base: position 12,405 of record DATGWN010000057.1, read on the forward strand.
CTTGCGCTGAGACGTTCTTTGCCTTCTCGCGCAATTCTGAATCGAGTCTGCGATGTAGTGCGTCTAGTTGCTGTGCCGCTCGCTGATGCGGATCTTCGCTTTCGACTGGCGGTTGTGGCGCCTCTTCTACCGGAGCAAGTGTTGCTTGCGTTTCTACAGCCGGTACAGCTTTCTTATGGAATAATGAACCGAAGAGTGATTTCTTTTCCGGCTTTGCTGGTGTCTGTATCGGCTCGTCAAATGAAACTGGTGCAGGCATCTCTGGCAGCGCAGGCATCTCCGGCAATGGTTTGATTGGTTTGAGTTTTCGCACTGGCGCAGGTGCTTGTGGTGCTTCGCTTACGTCAGATTGCATTTCTACTGGCGCTTGCGGGACTTGCGGCACTTCTGCAGGAGCGTCTAATGGTCTTTTATTGAAGAAGTTTCCAAAAAAGGAACTCTTCTTTTGTTCGATTGGGACTTGGGTCGCGACTTGCGGGATTGCTGGAATGACAGTGGACTCGAAATCTTCGGAAGTCGATTGCGCTTTGTCAGGTTTGAACATTTCATCAAAGGACGTATTCTCAGATGGGGTGAAATCGTCATTGAGTGAAGGCAACTTCGGCAGTGAAGGCAAATCAGATGCTGCAGCCTTCTTAGACGGCGCTTTAGGTGCAGGCTTAACTGCGGCTTTCTTCGCCGAACTTGTTGCTGGACTTGATGTTTTCTTTGTGAGCGGCTTTACTGGTACAGCCTTACTAGAAGTTTTCCCCTTTTTCTTACCCATAGTGACGATTACTGATTTGTACCATTTAAAAATGTTCTTCTCTTTGATATAGAAATCATTGTAAGGAAATCATTGAGAGAAATCGACAAACTAAAATGAGAAGAGAAAATAAAAAATTTATTCTACAGCAGGAGCTGCTTCTTCAACAACCTTTGGAGTCGGTCGAATGACTCGAAGAGGGATTACGCCCTTCTCGAATTCAATCTTTGCGATCTCAATCGGATTGTACTTGATCTTCTCAAGTTCCTTTTCTGAGAGTTTTACTTTGAACGGAGCGCCCATTGAAATTTGCAATGCGCGAGCACCAATCATCTGTGCCATCTCATACTTTGTGAATTCGAATACTTCAGCTTCTTTTGCCATGAGTGTTACCTACAACCTTGCGACTGATGGGGCGTTTATAAAGTTTTGCGTAACTCAGCTGCCTTTGCGATAGCCATATCGACCATTCGCTCTACGTCAGCTTGTGTGAGTGGCGCATCTCCGCCTTTTTGCATCGCAACAATTGTACCGTCTTCTGTTGACGTTACTGTCAATCGTGACTCGAATACGCTTTCTTCTACCTGGCTTGGGTCAACAACGAGCGTGTCGCCGACTTTCCAAATAGTGACTGCGATCGGGCATTCCTTGAGTGGCAATTTCTTGCTCGTCTTCTTCTTGTAGTCGATGACGCCGTCTTCGATGGACGGGAACACTGTGTGCTGCAACGCTGCCATTACTGCAAGTGATGATGCGTCGAACAAATTACCGTCGACGTTCACTGTACAAATGTCAACTGTGACGAACCAGACTTTTTCGCCTTTCTCGACACAGAGACCGTCAAGATCGATTGCGTGACTTTCTCGAACACCGCGGTCGATGACACGAGCAAGCTCGATTGAGTCAATACCTGGTGGTCCGGATTCAAACAATGGACTTGCAAGCGGCAAGAGGTTTGATTCGATCATGAGCATTCCTGAATCAGGAGTATCAGGATACGGTTTGTCAAGCGAAAGTTTTACACCCGCAAGAATAACTGTATTTCCGATTGAGACTCTTGCAGAACCTTCTGCTGTCCATGAAACGTCATAGTCTATCGTTGTCTTTCTGTATTGGTCATTTGTTCGACCATCGAAACGGACATTTGATTTAATTGCCCGCAAAACGTGATTTTTGAAATCTTCAGCCATATTATTCACCTATTCAGTCTGCTCTTTCTTGTATCTGTCTTTGAGAGCTGCAACTTGCACTTCGCGAATCTGTTTACAAGCGACGAGTGCTTTGCCAATTGCTTCTTTGAGTTTGTCAGAAGATATCTTACCATCGAGCTGCAACAATGTGATTTCGTTGCTTGATGGAACGATTGCAACCGGAATGTCTGCGACTGGTCCGTCTTCGTATGCTTCTTCTTGGTAATCGAGGTCGACAACAATCTTGTCGTCAACACGACCTACAGAAACTGCACTGACCATATCTCGCATCGTAATTCCTGCATCTGCCAATGCGATTGAAGCTGCACAAATACTTGCACATCTTGAACCTGCATCAGTTTCTGGAAGTTCGATGAATACGTCAACGACGCAATTCGGGAAATCCTTGAGTTCGACAACTGGGAGAAGTGCTTTTTGGATAACCATCGACAATTCTCTTGCTCGTCTGCTCGGTCCTGGTCGAACACGTTCGCCTGCTCCGGAGAATGGCATCATGCTGTAGTTCACTCTCAAAATACCTGTGGAGGGATTTTGCATGAACTTTGGGTGCAATTCGCGAGGGCCATAGACTGCAGCGTACGCTGTCGTCTTACCCATGCGGAACATTGCAGAACCGTCTGCTTGTTTGATAATGCCTGCTTTCGCTTCAATTGGTCGAGTTTCATCGAATCCGCGACCGTCAAATCGTTTTTTGTATGCCATTGTGATTATTCCTCATCAGACGACTGTGAGTCTTCACTTACCATTGGTTCGTCGTCTGTCGGTTCTACTTTCTTTGCAGTCTGTGGTTGATCTGCGTCTGCGTCTTGCTTTGGAGCGTCGGATCGATCACGGTCTGAGAATTTTTCTCTGCGTTCAAATCTGTCGCCTCGTGGTCGGTCGAATCTTCCACCACCGCGATTGCCGCCGTCAAATCGGCGAGGTCGATCAAAGGATCTTTCTCTGTCGCCGCCAAATGACGGGCGCTCGCTTCTTTCCATTGAGCCTTCTTCTTGAGCTGGCTGTTCTGGTTGTGCTGGGACGTTTGTATCAAGTCCTTTTGATTCCAAGAATGATTTCATTCGATCCGTCAATCCGCTGATGTGTGCGAATTCTTCGATCATTCGGATTGCTTCAACTGCAATGACCTCCATCGCAGGTTCGCCTGAGAGCCAGATCCATCCATTTTGTCCGACGACAATCTGACAATTTGTTGCGTGCTTGATCATGGAGACCATGCTGCCTTGTCGACCGATGATTCGCGGGAATTTGTTTGGTGAGAATGTCAAAATCTGACCGACTGGCAATTTTCGAAGACCAGGGCCACGCAATGATACGTCAATCAATTTCTGAGTCGTTACGTTGAAAACTTGACAGCAGATGTAGTCGCCGATTGAGAGGATTCTCGTCAAATCTGCGCCCTTTGTGACGAATGAATTTGTTGCATCACGTACATTGAGCATTGCTGGATATGCACTGTGTGTGTCCAATCTCCACCCACTTAGCGTGATATCAATAACTTTGCAAATGATGACATCGTCTTTCTTTGGCATGTATGGGCCGCAAAGCGGAATCAATCGAATTGCTCGACCGTTGAGTGAGACTAATCCGACTCGGTTTGCATAGATTTCATCTCCTTTTCTGAAGGCGCCTGGGCCTGGGAGATAATCCATTCCTTTCGCAAGCAGTTCTCCTGGAACCGTTACGTCCTTTTCTTGTACAAATAATTCACTACTCATAGTATTCACCAATAATTTTAACCTGTTTGTTGCTTTTGCACGCTTAGCAACTCACTCATGACCTGACCATGCGTCGCTGCATTGAGTCGGTCGTAGAGTTCGCGTTCTAAGCCACCCGGAACCAAAAGGATGGTGCTGACTGAACCGTCAGCAAGCCATGTTTGATGCTTTACCGTTCCATAGGATTTGAGAAGATTGACTGTTTTGGATGCAAATTGTTTAGGGATGATAATTTTGATTTCTTTCTCTTCAAAAGAGATTGGGATTATCGGCTGCAATGCCTTAAGAACTGTCTGCACTTGATCGGACGCAGCTTTGAATTCGTCGAATTTCACTTTAGACTGAGCCACAGCGGATTCTATCGTTGCATGAGTGTGCGGCGCTTTTGTTCTTGGGTCGACGCCGAACTTTGCAATCTGCGTAATGACTTGTTTTTTCTTTTGCTCGCGAAGCTGATTCTTGTATAATGACGTAAGCTGAATCTCGCCGTCTTTGAGAATTTTTTGCACGATGACATCTTCATCATCGGTCTCAAATACTGGCATAAATGTATGCTTACTTGCCTGCAGTCCTTTTTGTGCGTCAGCAAAAATATGTTGAGATTTAAGAACAGCGTTTATGTCGACTGCACCACCATTACGGTAGGCGATTGCTTCATCAGGATTGACTACAACTTCGAACACTGAACCGTGCCGCTTATAGCGCACTAAGTTCAACTGAAACTTTTCCGGGTCAAATGTTTGTCCTACCATATACGTAAGTGGTGTGCCCCTCTATCAACGGAGAGTGCCCATCACTTTTTCTTCAATTCTGATTGGATTGCAGCGACCTGCTCTTGCGTCAAACGAGTGAACTGCTTTGCATCATTCTTGATGTAAGCTGCATCTACTCGTGCGACATCGAATTCGTCACCGACGACCTTCATGAGCGCTGCGATTCCAACTTTTATGCAATCGTTGATAGTGAGTGATTCTTTGTATTCTACCTGCAAGATGTCTTCGACTTCCTTGTCGTGTTCGCCAATAGCGACAGCTTTGTACTGGAAATAGATGCCTGTCGGATCCGTGACGTACATCGTTGAGCCGTTCACATCGACACCTGCGATAATCATCGAGATACCGAATGGGCGAAGTCCGCCAGATTGTGTCGTGTATTGCTTGAGGTTAGCTATGTCCTTGACAACATCAAGAATATCGATTTGAGAGTCATATTGGACGAAATATTGCTGTGCCTTTACTTGCGATCGTTCAATAAGAATTCGTGCGTCGCTGATGATACCTGCGCTTGTAGCCATGATATGATCATCGATCTGGAAAATCTTCTCTACGGATGAAGGGATAATGAGTTTGGAGACGATTCGCTTGTCCGTTATGAAGACAACACCGTCTTTAGCGACCATGCCAATTGCAGTGCTTCCCTGCTTGACTGTCTTTTTTGCGTATTCGACTTGAAGGAGTCTTCCGTCAGGTGAAAACATTGTGATTGCTCTATCGTAACCCATCATTTGGTGGTTGAGTGTTTGCATGGTATGTACCTCTGTAGTGTGATTGTGCGTTGTCTTTTAACAATTACGTATTTGTCCACTTGTGCGTACTGAAGATACAGCACAGGTTTGATCTTCAATCTTTGTGATGAATGCGAGTGATGCTCGGACGACGTCGATTGATGCACTATTGGTCTTAATGACGCCATTAGGCCACGAGAATCTGTCCTTTACGACTTGGATATTGGCTTTTGCTGCACCAAGTGTTCCAACAAGCGAAACGACAGAAGCGCTGATTGCTTGGTTGACTGCAGCCAACGTAAGGGGCTTTTGTGATGCAATTGTAAATCCGATATACCGATTTGATTCACGTAGATGTTTTGGAATTGGCTTCATATGAGAATAGTTCCCGTGTGTTTTCTTTGTTTGTCCTCGATTAAGCAGTCCTTAATTCTTTATAAATCTTATTGATACGACGGTAAAATGTGTTGCGTTGCGGCAGACACTAACTAACTGATAGTGCGTGATAGTGCGATGTGCGACAGTGAGAAAAAATATATGAAAAGAAAAAAAGAACTTATTTGTTCTTAGCAGCGAAGTCTGCTGAAACGACTCTCCAACATTCGTGTGGACCAGTCTGTGATTTTGCGACTGCAAAATTTCTGCCTTCTTTGTTAACGATTTTGTATTCTGCTGTTTCGAACTTCTTCTTTGATTTTACATCGTAGAAACTTAGTTTTTCTTTTGCCATGGTTGTTCTCCCTCTGTTGAGTCGAATGTACCTAATAGACCGCTTTGCGCCCAAACGGTATTTAAACCTTTCTTGTTTATATACTCTTTAAATAGTCCTTTAAATATCTCTGAACAGCTTTTCCCATAGAGACTGCGCATCTTCTCCGTACATTTATAAAGAAACGCGCCAGACATAGAAAAGATGGAGACACACCTTCACACGGAACATGTTGATGACGGATATGTGAAATACCATTGTGTTTGGACAAAAGCACAGCCACTTGCGCCAGATCAATTAACGGAGCTTAACCATTGGCGACAGCAAATGTACTATCTGCATCTTATCGGCGCATACACGAACCATGTCGGTTTTGGAAATGTGAGCGTGCGTATCCCAGGCACCAATAAGTTCATCATCAGCGGAACCGAAACGGGCAACCTCAAATTCTTAGACGAATCGCATTATTGCATTGTTACAGCAACGGATATCGCCAATAACACGCTCTATTGCACGGGACCGATTCGCGCATCCAGCGAAGCTATGACGCACGCGGCAATCTATAACGCAGACGCCGATGCCATGGCAGTCATCCACGTCCATAGCCCAACGATGTGGGAAGCACTCAAAGGAAAATTACACACGACGGATGAAAACGCGACGTACGGCACGCCAGCGATGGCAGGAGAACTCACGACCGCTGCAACAAAGAAACTCAAAGAGAAACTAGTTGTCATGGGCGGACACAAAGAAGGATTAATTGCTTGGGGACCAACAATTGCGGATGCCGGAAAAGTCATTATCAAGCATTACGAAAAGCTCAAATTAAACCCGAGCCACACATGAGTCAGATTCTTTGTTTTGGCGACAGCATCGCATACGGTGCGTTTGATATTGCAGGCGGTTGGGTAGCTCGACTGCGCAGAATATATGATAGTCGACCTGATGCTCAAACAAACTTCGTGGAGGTTTTCAATCTTGGAGTTACTGGAAACACTTCCAAAGATCTGGCTGAGCGTATTGAATTTGAAATCACCCATCGCACCGAGCCCGATCCTGAAAATATCTGCATCATCGCAATTGGTATCAACGACGCTGCATACCGAACGGCAAAAAGCAGAAATGTTGTATCAATAGCGGATTTTGAAGCGAATCTCAAAAAGATTCTTGCAATTGCAACCTCACATTGCCCATCCGTTTACATTTTGGGACTTGCTCCTATCGTAGAATCCAAAGTGACGCCCTGCCCATGGTTTCCTGCCATTTCCTATTTTGAAAAAGATATCGTGGCATATAACCAAGCCCTCGTTCGAGTAAGCCATGAGCTAGAAATACCGTTTATTTCAGCCATGCACGTACCTTTGTCTCAATTACCTGACGGTATTCATCCTGACGAACATGGACACGAATTGATTGCACGAACAGTCTATGGCGCAATTTCTAAATAATATTATTTCATAAAAAAACTGAGAAAAGAAAAATAAAATCTAGAAAAATTATTCGTGCAGAACTTGTGATACTGCACCATATGCTGGTCGTGTGATGAAGACACCCATCGTCACACCGGCAATTGTTGTTAAGGCAAAGCCTTTGAGTAGACCTGCGCCTGCAAACATAAGCGGTAACATCGCGACGATAGTCGTAAAGTACGCAAGCATGATGACTGTGAATGCGTT
>DATGWN010000058.1:0-9283 GCA_035299465.1 Acidobacteriota bacterium
GCTATTATTTCAATGGCGGATAATGGCGGTTCGACGGGAAAATTACGTGCGCAATACGGGGTGTCTGCCATGGGTGACATCAGAAAATGTCTTGTCGCATTATCGCAAAGTCCTTTCAAAACTGTTTTTACTTTCAGATACACTGGTGGACCCTACGCCGGACACTCTGGAGGAAATCTGATATTGTCACAATTAGAATTGGAATTAGGCTCATTTGAGCGCGCAATTTCTCATGCCAAGCAGATGCTCAATGTTCCTGAGGCGTTTGATGTTCTCCCGTCGACACTTGAAAAAGTAACATTACACGCCAAACTCGCAGATGGGACACACTTAATTGGTGAGACTACGATTGATACGTGCAATGCACCGCGTGCGCCAATAGAGAAGGTTTGGCTACAACCAGACTCAGTCATCTATGAAAGGGCTCGGGACGTGATACAATCTGCTGATATGATTGTCATCGGTCCAGGGGATTTTTACACAAGTATTATTCCTAATTTTTTAGTTGAGGGTGTCAGTGACGCAGTTAAACAATCGCGCGCCAAAAAAATGTACATAGGTGCGCTGGCAACAAAGCTTGGCGAGACGGATGGTTTTAGCGCACAGGATTTTGTATCTCGCATTTCACAATATTCTGGTCGATTAGATTATGTCATGTTTAATTCACAAATGCCGACATCCCGAGTAGTCGGCGAATATACTCGACGAGGAAGTGCACTTGTTGTGCCACGCGCGCCTAGACACACTGGCTGGATTTGTACGCCACTATTATCTGATCCCAATATCTATCCGCTAGACACGGCACCGCTTGTCGCAAAACACATCATGAAACTTTTGAAGTAGGCTTAGAAGACTTTCACATCTGCGGCAATTGCCCGATTGAGTAAAATAACAGAAAGCTTAAATATTTCAATACTCATCCACTTCTTATGCAACAACAATCCTCGACGACACAATCGTATCTACTTGTTTTGTTGCTATTGGCGTAGCGCGCCGACCACACATTCTTTTCTACCACTTGACGTGAGCCACCGTTTCACCAAGACATCGACTGCAGTTTCGAATATTTCAGAATACTTCTGAATGTTCGAATGCCTGAGAGTTATGGACATGTCGACTTCACATACTCATAAAACTATTAAAAAAATTAAAAATGCGCAAATTGCGGATACACAAGAAACACATTCAAGACGAGGCTTAGTGCCAATTATTTATGATACAACGTTACGCGAAGGTTTTCAAACTCCAGGCGGTGTTGGTGCAAGTCTTGACGAGAGAATGTACATTGCAAAGATGATTGCACAGCATCGATACGCAGACTGGATTGAGCTAGGTATGCCGGCAAATGCAGTGGATAAAGAAGTCATTCGTCATATTTCTGGAGCATTGAAAGATGTGGGTATTGGCGTGCTTGCTCGCGCAACGGCAAGCGATATCGATGCGGCGGCTGACGTTATGGCGGGACATCCGAACAGTCTGTGTCATATTTTCATTGGCACAAGTGACGAGCATCGTGCAGTACGTTTTGGCGGCAAGCGAACAAAACGCGAGTATTGCGACGGAATAGAAGCGTGTGTTTCACGTGCACGAGCAAAAGATTTTTCTCGCGTGATGTTTTCGCGGGAGGATGCTATGCGCACCTTTACGCAAGACAGTGGATTCTTTTATGATGTTATCGATGCGGCAAGAAAAGGACACGGTACGGGCCGATTGATTGTGAATCTTCCGGATACGACTGGTGTGGCAACGACTGGCGAATTTATTCAGATGCTTCGCGCCGTGCAAAAGAGATATCGTGCAGATATAGATGTGAGTATTCATTCGCATAACGATAGTGGACATAGCGTGTCGCACGCCATAGAAGCTTATCAGCACGGGGTTGCCTCATGGATTCAAACTTGTTTTGGTGGTATCGGTGAGCGAAACGGGATATCGAGTACGGAATCGGTATTGACGCAGTTTGACGAGCGCGGTGTGCGTGTGCTTTCGGATAGAAAGAATCTTGTGCCTGTGACGAATTCAATTCTTGCGGCGATGGGACGTGTCATAAATGATGTCACGCCGATAGCAGGGCCTTATACAAACATAACTGCGTCGGGAATACATGCCGACCTCACGTCGAAGAATTCTGCAGCGTATCATTCTCGAGGATGCACGTATGGCGCAATTCCGGTGAGTGAATTTGGCCCGACGTCGGGGGCTGGACAGGTCGTTGATGCGTTGGCAAAAATCGGTGTGATTAAAAGCAAAGAACAGGTGGCAGCGTTCACGAACGTCCTTAAGCAGCGAAGTAATATGCAGAAATCGGCAGTGTCTGAATCTGAGATCATGTCTACGTACTTAATTGACGAGGGCAGTGCATATCCACTACGCGTTACTAATCCACGCATTAGTGTCGGTGAGGAATCCGTCCTTTCCATGTATGTGTCTAATGACGAAAAATCACGTGAAATTATACGCAAGGGAGGTGCGGATTATCGATTGATTGTGGATGCGCTCTGCGATGTGTCTGCTGAGATGGGACATATGCTTTCGTTTGGTGATTTGACTGTGCGCGTCGTACCCTGCGTTCCCAAGCGCTTTATCTCATCAGGCAGTCCAGTCACGGCGCTTGATCTTGATTCCCGGCTGTGTGCAACCACGACACTGTATTCGTCGCAGTTACCATTTGCCGTCAGGTCGACGTTCGTGAGCGAGCATTCTATGTATGCGATGATGATGAGTGCGATTCACGCCACACAGGATGCGGTACTCATCGGTAGATACTTGCGAAAATAACATGTAATATCTTGAAATGAGTAAAATTAAATTGGAAGAATAATTGAATGTCTTTTTTCTTCTTTTTTCTTTTTGTAACGTTTTTCAAATGCGTTTTTGCCGTCAATGGAATTGAAATTCCACACAATACATAAACTTGCTTTACTATACCTTCTGGCAACCAAGTGCCAAAACTTGGGTGGGGGAAAACATGACGACAAACACAAATTTGTATTATCAGCATGAGTTTGAATCGGCTTTAGCCCATGTTGGACAGCATGAATTACCGTTGGCACCGTATCTTGATGTCACGGATGATGAAGTGAAAGTCCATATTGAATTGCCTGGTGCGCATTTCGACGATATTCGTGTAAAATTTACTGATTATGGATTAGAAGTAGCTGCACGAGCGAAAGTGTCTATCCATAGAAAACGCGGATCGGTACGAACGACGACGAATAAAGAAAAATCATATTATCGATTGATACCCGTGCCATATTTCGTCGACCAAGTGAAAGCAAAAGCGACTTTCAAAGACGGATTACTTGACGTGGTTATTCCTCGATTACAGAGGGAGAGCACAAAAAATCGCAGATTATTGACTGTACGGGAGGGAATGTGATGGCGCACATAGACCATCCAGTAAAGAAAAAACACAAGCACCCAGACGCGTCTCGTTATGGTCCTTTGGACGATGACGAAACTATCAGCGCTCCACTAGATGATTCGCACGACTGGTGGGACGAAATCTAAAACTGGAAATTGTGGCCATGAAGCGGGGATTTGCCCTCGTGCAGTCTTTTTTTATCTTTTTGCGTTCGATCGTTCTTTATTGACGGTCCTAGCGGCAACTTCCTTAGCCCGTGATCCGTAGCGTCCTGATTTTTTGGCAGAGTCAAGTATGTGTTCGTATTGTCTTTGTTCTTTTTGCGTGGCTCCTGTTACATGTTCTTTTACCAAAGTCTCACCGCAATATTTCTGCAGGATACATTATTTATTTTTACAGTGTATATATTTGGCATTGTATGAATGTGATTGCATTTTTAATTGAGAGTTAACAGAATTTTTCGACATGCTTGGATTAGACTGTTTTCGTCGATAGTTACATAAATATGTATATCTATATATGTAGTATGAGGCGTAAGGTAACTAATATCTTACTTATAGACGACGATCCTGATGATCTGTACCTTGTGGAGTCTGTGTTAAGACGAACTGGATCAACCGGGCGTATCACGACGTTCTGTGATGAAACATCTGCTATGTCTTTTCTCAAAGGCGAATCGGTTTATTCTGACAGAGAAAAATATCCTTTGCCACATATCATACTCACAGATGTCCATCTGTCTTTTGGTGGGAGCGTTCTTACGTATGCGCAGCACGCACCGACCGTAGGAATACCCATTACGGTGTTCAGCGGTTCTCAGGATTTCGACGACGTACGAAAAGCATATTTAATGGGCGCAAGTTCTTACATAGTTAAAGATACACAGGCTTACCGTCGCAAAGTCGGTCTTTTTTTTGAATATTGGAAAGCATGCGAGCACGTTGACGGCGAGGATTTCATGTTCGTGGATGACAGCGAGGATGATGCATTTTTCTTAGAACGATCGCTACGAAAATTCGGCGCGCGAGGTAATTTCACGCTCCGTACAAGCGGGCAAAGCGCGGAAGAATATTTGTTAGGCAAGGGAATCTATTGCAATCGCGAAAAATATCCACTTCCCAGCCATGTGATAACGGATCTGAAAATGGCGTGCGGTAGCGGTTTGGATTTATTATCTGCAATGAATCGTCGTTCCGGCTTGGGATTGCCTGTCGTTGTCATTAGCGGTTCGTCCGATCCAAAAGATGTTGAAAAGGCGTATCAACTTGGCGCGAGTTCGTATATGTCCAAGGGAAATCTTGAGGAGAAAATGAAAGTTTTCAATGCATTTTGGAATATGTGCGAATTGCCCCAGACTGATAGTTGCGGTAAGCATCTCCCGACTTCAAGCCATGGAAAGATAGGAGAATTTTTCTAGAGTCCTGCTTTTTCAAGAATGCTCAGAAGCGTTTTCGCTTTTTCTCTGGCAGTCTCTGCTGTATATCCAAATGCGCCGAATTTTTGCGTGGTGCTAAACACTTGTGCTCTTTTCTCACTGCCAAATCTTGGGCCGATGTCTTTTCCGTTTGTTGTCAGATCGGTGAGCCGATGAACCACTGCCCAATCTGGGTGATCAGGATTACGCTGCACAAATTCGCGATATGCTTGGTTGATGCCTAGATATACTGCGCAGAATTGTTCAATCCCTGATGGTCTTAGTGGTGTGACGATGCGGTATGTCTGTCCTATTGTGAACGGATCTTCGTGCATGTCTGTTCTGCAGTGGTGTAAGTTAAAGAATGTTATTAGAATTCTTCGAATGAATCCATTGATTGGAATAATCCGCGCGCTTTTAGCAATTGGACTTGGTTAGGCTTGTACTTGAATACGACGTCGCCTTTGTCATCGCCGCCAAATTCCCATGGTTCGATAAGAAGGATGTCGCCTTCGCGTGTCCATAATTTTCGCTTGAGCTTGCCTGGGATTCGGCAGAGTCGGACTTTGCCGTCCATGCAGCGTACTTTCATACGGCTACCGCCAACTCGTTGATCGAGAACACCGATTACTTCACGACCTCGCGGAGTGCGAAGTCTTGTTATTTCCATTTCCTCGGATTCGAGTGGTGCATCTGTTGGTGGCATAGGTCGATGAAAGCCCAGTCTGTTTATAAATCTTTGCGGTTTTTACGTCGGATTTTCAAAAAGTTTATATGATTCTGCCCCAGCCAAATGTGTATGCGTCATCAACAATTTGTGTACGTTCTCACATGCTTTGCTCTTTTGACGTGGTCATTTGTCCTTTTGTCCATTCCCAATGATATGTTTGTGCTTCAGATGTATTTGATTTTTGGTTACGCTGCCATTCAGACGGTGATGCTACGCTATATATCGAGAAATCTGTTCTTTGTCGCAAGCAGCTTTCTTGGAGCGGCATTATTGTGTAATGTTATCTTGATAATGAACATCGTTTCATTCTTTAATCTGTTTAGCGTGTTGCTACTAAGTGGACTTGTCTTCTTGTCTAGTATACTTGACGCGTCTTGGTGGAAATTAGAAAGTTCTTGAATTATTTGCGTAGTCGCCACAATGTCCAAAGTATTCCTAAAAAGATTGCCGCGTCTGCAAAATTAAAGACGGAAAAGAATGGCACACTGATATAGTCGATGACTGCGCCATAGATGAGACGGTCATAGATGTTTCCTAGTCCGCCGCCGATGACGACACCCAGCGGAATTGCGTATTTGTTTGGCAATAGGCGGAAAATAAGGACGCATGCGACAAGAATCAAGCAGACGATGAGTGTAAGCACGGTGCCATAACCTGCGAGCAATCCGAACGCTATACCGTCGTTATAGATGAATGTAAGTTGTAAATAATCAGGGATGACAGTGAGAGGGGCTTTGTTTTCAAAGTAGAGTTGCGCAGCGTACTTGAGCACACGGTCTATGATGAATATGAAGACGATCGATGCGTACAGCCAGATAGGGTGATGAACAGTCTTTCCCATCAGGTGCGGCAGTGCTTTACCAGACGCGCGGTGGTTTTCCATTTTGCTGATTTCGTTCTAGATTAGAAATTCTATGAGATAGATTCTCTATTTCGGATTTAATGAGATCTAGACGAGAAAGAATGAGTTCGACGTCGCGTGGCGTAAGCGACTGTTGCGGTTGTGTCGGTTGGGAGAACGTTGGTTGTTGGAATTGTGATGTTGCAGGCTGTGCATATGGCTGCGAGAACGAAGACATCGCTGACATAGAAGTCGGTTGGAATGAAGATTGTGAGAGCGGATCGCCGCCAAATGCAGGGTCGTGAGAGTCTAATCCTGTAGGGAATGTCGGCATGCTCGAGAGCTGAGGCATCTCAGTAGGAGCTTCTTCTTTTTTTTGCCAGAATTTTAAGCCTTCAAACACGTGTTGACCTCTTTTTTAGCATCGCTTAAGGCGAAACCCATTTTTCTGATAATTGTGGCTCTCATTTATAAATATCTGGTTTTTGAAATGGCGCCCTACGGCATTCAACTTTGTATCCCCATACACAGTGTGCTTTGTATCTGTGCTATTAGCAATAGCTTTATAAACAGCCCGTTGTGCCTCCCTTATGTGAATATTATGGTACAAACATGTGTCTCATCACGAAAGGAAATCACTAACGATTCAGGTAGTGTCCAGTTTACATGCCCAGCATGTCAAAAAGCAACTATCGTACGAAGCAAGAACGCTCGGCAAATCGCAGCAAGATACACTTGCAGCTGTGGCTTTAGCGGTCCAAACTAATGGCAAAAGTCATCTTCACGGTTCGAATCATGCCGGAATCTCCGGATGTTGATGTAAAAAAGATCGAGACGGAAGCTTTGAAAGTCATTACGAAATTTGCAGGCGACTCTGAGAAGCGAGTAAAGGTATCTCCTTTCGCATTTGGTCTTAATTCAATCGACATCACATTCATCCTTGACGAAAGTCTTGGAACGCCTGATGATCTTGAAGCTCAAATCCTTAAGATTGCTGGTGTGAATTCATACCAAGTTACAGATTGCCGACGCGCAATTGGTTAAGTTTTTATCTTTCATCTTATTCTTTTCTGTATGACTATCGAATACTTTGTCTCGCGTATGTTCTTACCTGCTGCCTCTTTTGAAAAGGTGGTCAAATACCATAGAGAAAACTATCAGACAAGCAATGAAGCGTTATTCATCACAGGGCATTATGCATCCAATGTCGAAGACACGTTTGTTGAATGGCTGCGCGCACATTCGATTATGGTTCCTTCATCGGTTGATTTTGGTTTGCAATTTGACAATAGATACAATCTGTTTTACGGAATTTCTTCTGTGAGGCAAAAGCCGCATCAAGAAAAACTAGAACAATTATTCAAGCTTGACATAGACTTTACGGACGCGTATTATCGGTACGTGCAAGTACAGGTTTCGCCTTCTTTCTTGAATGCGTCGGCCGATCTTACTGCGCAATTGGCCACACATTATTTACATCGCACGGATACAATTCCTGAAACTGTTATTGACTCGTTGCGACAAGTGAATTCTACATTTCTTTGAGAATTTTGATGAGATCTTGAAATGGTATTGTCGATTTTATGCACTGTTTTTGCTGAATTGTGCGAGCTGTCGGGTATTTTTTGCTGAGTTGCTGGACAAATGTTGGTATTGACGGTTGTTTTTTGTTTTTGGAGACTTTGCATAGCCACGGAATATTATAATAACCGATTACTTTGCTGTCGACGTCTAATTCGTCAAGTAATGTTTGTGCCCACGCGTCATACGCATCGGATTGTTTGAGTGATTCGACGAATTTTTCTTTGTCAATCGATGAAAAATCGTACAGCGGACCACAAAATATCGGACCGAACTGCGTCCAGCCTGCGTGTGGTTGTAGCGACCATTCTTGTGTTTTTTCGTCCATCCATCCCGGTTTATGTGTTTGTATGACTGCAGTACTTGCTTCTTTTGATTTTTTGCAACTGAAGTATACTCGCATGTAGTGGTCTTTGTTGTACGAGAGAATCGGCGTGAGCGCGCGGTCATATTGCGCACCGATTTTCTGAATCTTTGCGATAAGTATTCGAAGTCCTATTTCATGCATCCACGAACAGTGTATGGAGTTTGCCCAATATTCTCTGACACAGACTTGCGGATATGCGCCGCACAGTGTGGCTGTGTCTGTTGCCGTGACCGCAAGTATGGCGTTTCGACTGAGCCTCTTTATTGCCATGTCCAAAAATGGATTGGGTGTACCGAATGGATCGATATCGATATAATCAAAACCTTTTGCCTGCAGGAAAAATGCGTCTGAGTCAAGTTGCGTAATTGTTGCGTTCACGCCGTTTTGCGTAACCAATTTTTGCATGAATTCGATCGCTTTTGGATTGTGGTCGTTCATACTGAGAATGAATTCTTTTTTTGCGATTGGAGCAGACTCTTTGAGAATACGAATGCCGCGTACGCCGCTTGCCTCTAATGGGAGTGCAATATGTACCGATCTATTTGCGAATCCTTTGAATGATGAGAGAATTGCGACGGATATGTCTCTATTATGTTTCATCTTTTGATTATAGAAGACTGTCTGCTTTCGCGAAATCGGCTGTTTGGTCAAAGGCAGTGTAACGGATCCTTCTTGTATCATTGTATTGTGGAATCCGCTGAGTAGTTAAAAGCTTTTCACTTCTTGTTAATCTTCTTGGTGATAACTTTCGTGCGCTCGTTTTGCAGCTGTGAGAATAACTTAGATTGGGATTCCATGAGTTTGTTTATCTGCGCTTCTCGAAGTGTAATGACTTTTTCGCGCGCGGCAAGGTTTTTCTCGCTGTCTTGCAATTCCTGTTCGAGTTGTTGCAGATGTTTTGTATGGAGAGTGTGCTCGTTGAGCGCGACATTGACGTCTTGCTTGATTGACGACAATTGTGTTTTGAGCGCTTCGATTTCTGTAGT
>DATGWN010000059.1:0-2418 GCA_035299465.1 Acidobacteriota bacterium
GATTTCCTTCTTTACACGTCGGGCATGGTCCGATTGTTGCGGCAGCGTCTTGTGTTTCTCGGTTTGCCGCAAGCAATTCTTTTCCGATATCTTTTTCTTTGAGTTTGAATTCAGAAAGGATTTCTGTGAGGATAACTTTAGAGTGATCGAGAACTTGCTGTTCTGTCTTTGTCTTTTTTCGAATTTCTTCCATTTCGTCTTCGAAATGTCGCGTCAATTCGCTGTCGAGGATTCTTGGGCAATATTTTTCTAACGTTTGGCACGTTTTCTTACCAAGGTTTGTCGCTTCGATCGACTTCTCATTTACGTAGCCACGATCGTAGAGGTTATCAACGATTGCTGCTCGCGTCGATTTAGTACCAAGTCCGAGTCTTTCGAGTTCTTTGATAATTGAAGCAGCAGTGTATCGCTTCGGCGGTTTTGTCTGCTTAGCATACTTCTCGATTTTTTTGACTGGAAGAATTTCGCCGACTTTTAGTGCAGGAAGTGTGACTTCTTCAAACGATGCATACTCACCATAGTATGTATGCCATCCTTTCGTGACTGTGCGAGTGCCTTTTGTGAGGAATGGTTGATCTTTGACACTGATTTCAACGGTCATCGTTTCTCGCGTCGCTTTGTCGGCGAATGTCGCTAGGAATCGTCTAACAATAAGATCGTATAATTTGTGCTGGCTGCCGTCGAGCTTTGCTGGGACGATGCCTGTTGGGAAAATGGCAGGGTGTGCTTCGTCGACTTTCTCACCGTCGTTTGGTTTGAGTGTCGGTTTTTTTAGCAATTCTTTTGCAAGGTCAGCATACGCAGGCTGTTTACTTAACGCATCGATGAGTTTTTTGTAGCCAAGTTCTGGCGGCAATTTCTGAGAACTGGTTCTTGGATACGAGATGAATCCGCCGATGTATAATTCTTGAGCAAGAGCGAGGGTGGACTTTGGAGCAATCTTATGGACACGGAAGCATTCGACTTGTAGCGTTGTCAAATCAAACGGAGTCGGTGGCGCTTGATCGAATTGCTTTGCACTGACGTTGGTTACTTTTCCGGATTTTTCGTCTTTGATGGAAGCCAAGATTGCATCGACTTTAGCTTCTTCTGTGAATTTCTCTTCTTTGTGCTGCGCGATAATTTCTACGACTTTGCCTGCTTCCTTCACAGCGGAATGTAATTCGAGTTCCCAATACGGCGTTGGGATGAAGGCTTCGATTTCTCGCTCCTTGTCCACAAGTACTTTGAGCGCTGGGCCTTGGACACGACCCGAACTTAATACCTTGAACGCGCCGGCTGCACGTACTGCAAGCGAGAGCGCACGGCTTAGATTGATACCATAGTACCAGTCAAGTTCGTGACGCGTTTTACCTGCGAGCGCTTGGCCCCAATCCAGCGTGTGTGATTTGTTTTCATACGCTTTGACGATGTCAGGCGTTGTCAACGTCGAGAACTTCATGCGATTTGCGTCTTTTTGTTTGCATGCGTGCAATATGACATTCAAACCGATGACTTCTCCTTCGATATCATAGTCGGTTGCAATCGTGAATTCAGATGCTTCTTTTGCGAGCTGCGTAATGGCTTTGACATATTTTGCAGTATAATCTGCAGACTTATCTACTTGGCTTGTCGGTTTCCACTCAAGGTCGAAGACTGGATAAGTCCAACCTTTTGATTTGTCTTTTTCTGCAACAGTGTACAAGTGACCGACTGCACAGGCGACTTTGATGGGCTTGCCATTATGCGTCAATTCATAGAATGGGACTTCGCCTATGTGTGATTTTTCAGCGCCTCTGTCTGCGAGAGCTTGGGCGATTTTTTGCGCTGCAGATGGCTTTTCTGTGATAATTAATTCGTAAGAACCTTCAGAAGCAACGGTTTTCTTGGCTTTCTTGGGAGATTTCTCTACTGAAACCTCGTCTTTTGCCGGCGCGGCAGATTCAGCTGCTTTCTTTGCCATCTGAGCGTAGAACTGGGGGACCATTTAAAAATGTTCGCGCAGACTCGGTAAATGTGTTCCAATTCGTAGACGATAATTATCGTAATTCTTGGCGAAGTGTCGTCAACAAAGACTTGACTCTTTCTTCCAATTCTTGCGCGCTACCATCATTTGAAATCGTATAATGCGCCATAGGAACGGTCAAGGCAGTGTTCTGACCAAATGAGCTTCCGGCCAGCAATCCTTTATCTCGCAAGTCGTGGACTTTAAACTCGTCGGGAGTTTTTGGATCGCCAGGTCTGCCGCGCGTGAGTAGGCGTTTCATTCGTTCTTCGTCTGGAGCGTATACTGCAATAAGACGAAAGTACGGATTTTTCTTGAACAGAACTACTTCTTCGGGATTTCGGATACCTTCTATACAATAGTCATGGCCGTTGTGCATGGAACGAAGAATCTTTTTGCCCCAGTAATCTCCACCATAGACTCGCCGTCGTCGG
>DATGWN010000060.1:0-4762 GCA_035299465.1 Acidobacteriota bacterium
GCTTGCATTTATCGGATCCATGCTGTTTCACACCATTCTTGAGTTTTCAGGCTATATTTTTGCCGGGATGGCCGGAAGTTTACTTGCAATTGCGGTAATCAAACATCCTTGGAAATCTCCTTCGATGAAGCGCGTATTCAAATATACGCTGCAAGTGTACATTGTCGGACTTGTCTGCATTGTCGCAGGAGCAGTCCTTGAATCCCTCCAACGATGAGACGATTAATACTCTTTTCGGCCTTGTATCTATTCTTGTGCGGTACGCTTGCATGGGCGACCGTTCTGAGTATCACGTCAGTCACGCTGACCGACACAAACGCAGGTACAATACAACCATTCATCAACGATACGGCTGTCATGAGATGCACCGGCGTTATAAAAAATAAAGAAGGCGCGGCAGATATCACTACGCTGCGCGCCGTATTCTACGCGTCAACGTCGACGCAATATGCCGCTGATTCTGCAGGACGACACTACACAAACACGACTTGCTCAAAATTCACAGCGGCAGCACAAAACGTCAACTATAACTGTACGATGGTCGTGCACCATCATATTTCTCCTGGGACGTGGACTTGTGTCGTCAACGGCACTGATACTGAAGGTAACGCAGTCGCAAACGATACAGAAACTGTTGATACGCTCAGAGCAATATCGCTCATCAACTCGACAATTGATTTTAACACATACAAACGAAATGGAAACACTGGCTCAGAAGAACGGTCGGTTTTCTTCAACAACACGGGCAATTCTCCATTTCGAGTTCAAATTGACGCCTATCGAGTGAGTGGCACTGCAAGCGATACTGAATCTATGTCTTGTTCAAGCGGTACATTAACCGTTGGCGCCGTGAAATATGCGAATATCAGCGGCGTTAGCGCAGCTGCAAAAACGGCGCTCACCAACACTCCGCTTGTTACTGTGGGGTCTTACTCTCCCACGGCAGGGGGCTCGACAGCATATCCAAACGCGACATTATACTTTGGTCTGAATTTGACTGCATCGTTTGGTGTGCGAGGGGCATGTTCTGGTTTTGTGGATCTTACTGCAGTACCATAATTCGCAATATGCTTATATGCTCAAAAAACATTTAAGGTATATTCGCGAAGGTTTCGGATGCAGCCGCGATTGATTACTACGAAACGACCATACGGTATTTTCTCATTTCTTGCGGATCCATCCTTACCTGATTCCGTACAGATAATGATGTATGATTCTTCGGCGCAGATGATGATTAAGCACATACCGTGGCGGCGAATAGAACTTTCAGATTATGTAATAGATGTGCGAAACACGAAGAAAGAAGTCACTGCGGTTGATTTTCATGGAGTGCTTTTTGAAACAACGATTCTTTGTCAGACTTATTCTCGAGAAATCACATATCTTTGTTATAAAAAACTTGATAGGCGCAGAAACTAAATTGCTAAAACAAGAAAAAAATCAAATCATATCAATTGAACTGTCGCCTGTCGCTTCGAGTTCTTTTTCGACTTGCTTGTTGAAATAGTAAATGTTGACGTTGAGAACATCTTCCATACCGTCAAATCCGAGCATGTCGATAATTTCCTTTACGATAGCTTGCTCAATCTGTTGGTACTTTTCATGCACGACAAAATCCAAATCGATTTCCTCAGAACATCGTACGAGTGCAAAATTGATATGTGCGCCGCCGTTGACACCAAATTTCCATTTCTCAACGCCGTATTCTTTATACTCGCGTTCAATCTGCACAGCTATTCGTCGTGATTTCTCAAGAATTCTTGCTCGAAGTTCGTCGACAGTCGGTAGTTTTTCTTTTTGCAATGCGCCGATGAGTTGATTCATCTTCTCAAGTGTCGGCGCAACATATTCTTCGGTATAATTTATCCCGTTCGCGCCGATATAAGACTTGTAGATTATCCAGCCATCCGAATTTTTTCTTGATTCAATTCGAGTAGAAATTTGGCGTGTTTTTTGTTCGAAACATACAAAATCATCTGAAGAGAACGTTTGTACCCAGCCCATGTTTTGTGGAGGATACTTTGACTCTTTTAAATGTTTCTTTAAATTGAGAGGAGACTGGGCAGGAAAAAGCATATGATGCAAATCCGACACGAATTCTACGCCAAAAATTGCGTTTTTATAGTTTTTTGTTGCGAGATTTATCGAATTACCAGATGCCGGTGATTTTGATGTCCTGCGAGCCGATGGTTTTCTGATCTTTGAAGAAGAACGTGCCCACAGTGGTCTTATGATCGAGTATGAAAGGAACCCAATATTTGTCGTCGGGCCACATAGTATCATATGGAATGGATGTATAGGAAAACCATTCTGGTTTCATTTCGTCACTTTCTTGCACTGTGCCTGTGTACTTCGTGCATACGAAATTGAAAACTTTTAATTGCATCCCGTCGGCAAATGTAAATTCATTGGTTCCGACGGCGGTGAGTTGCTTTGACGTAAGTCCGCATTCTTCATGCAGTTCTCTTTCGGCTGCTGCATACACAGATTCACCAGGGTTGACTTTTCCGCCAAAACCGTTCCAATTTCCCATGCCAAATCCTCTTTTCTTCATACCTAACAGGATTTTTTTGTTCTTCTCATCCAATACGAATACGAGAGTATATTCTTTCATAACGTGCATTGGAGGCGAGAAACGAGATAAAAATGTACTGATTTGGGATTTTTGTGGTATTTGGTGCGTCTCTTTGGTAAAACTCTGTGAGAATGTATCGAATTTGCCCTATAAAAGAATCCATTTAAGAATGATGAATGCTTTCTAAGACCATGAATACAGAGAAAAACGTTCATTTCAATGAACTAAAGATTATCAGCCCAATTCTTAAGGTTTTACAAGAAGAAGGGTACACGAACCCGACACCGATACAGGCGCAATCCATTCCACACTTGCTTTTGGGCAAAGATCTGATGGGAATCGCCCAAACTGGTACTGGAAAGACTGCAGCTTTTGTCCTGCCTATTCTTCAACGAATGGAAGAGAAGAAGCTCCCGCTTGCTCCACGATCGCCACGAACGCTCATCCTCGCACCTACACGAGAACTTGCCGCACAAATCGGTGATAGCATCAAAACGTACGGACGACATCTACGATTCAGACATACTACTATATTTGGTGGCGTCGGGCAAGGCCCACAGGTTCGCGATCTATCACGCGGGGTCGATATCCTTGTTGCAACTCCTGGTCGATTACTTGACTTGATGGAACAACGACATGTATCATTGCAGCGAGTCGAGTTCTTTGTATTAGATGAAGCGGACCGCATGCTTGACATGGGTTTTATCCGAGATATCAAACGAATCTTACCATTATTGCCGCCAAAGAAGCAATCATTGTTCTTTTCTGCTACAATGTCACCGACTATTGAACAGCTATCCAGACAATTACTACATGATCCAGTCCATGTGACAATCACACCTGAATCCACTACAGTTGAACGAATTGAACAGAAATTGTTCTTCGTGGACAAGCAAAACAAAGATGCATTGCTTTTGGAATTGTTACGGCAAGATCATCTGAAAATGGTTCTTGTCTTTTGCGGTATGAAGCACGTAGCGAACAAAGTTTCGGAAATGCTCAATCGCAACGGTATTCGATCAGATGCAATCCACGGCAACAAGTCACAAGGCCAACGAACGAAAGCGCTTGCCGATTTCAAGAACAAGCGAGTTTCTGTTTTGGTAGCAACAGATATCGCTGCACGAGGCATCGACATAGACAATATTTCGCACGTCATCAACTATGATTTGCCTAACGAACCAGAATCATATGTCCATAGAATCGGCCGTACGGCACGCGCAGGCGCTGATGGCACGGCATATTCATTCTGTTCTTCTGAAGAGCGAACATATCTTCGCGATATTGAACGCACTACTCGACAAAAAATCGAAGTGGTCGAAGGACATAAATTCCACTCAGAGGCTGCTCGTAATGCAACGGGCTCTGCAGCACGTCCTCCACCACGAGGTGGATTCCGACGCGGCGGCGGAAATCGCTCAGGCGGCTTCAAGCGCGGAGGATTTTCCGGCGGCGGTCATAGATCCGGCTCTCGAAGTTCTGACGGACATCGAAGTTCAGGTCACGGTGGATCGCGAGGAGGATCAGGCGGACACGGTGGACATAGATCCAGCGGTTCAGGCCGAGTTCCCTTCCGACGCGATTGATCTCGCGTGAATTCTTTTGATTTTTTCTTTTTCATTTAGAGCAGGCGATACTTTAGATCATTGTTTTTTTGAAATACATTATAGCCCAAGAATAATGCAGAGTCTCCGCGATCAATATCCAAATCACAGAAGGGTTTTTCACCACGATGGATGTGGGTCTGCGAACAAAGTGCTCTTCCGAACGTACCGCGATGGATTCCAGTTTGTGCATCAAATCCATCCATGCCCAATTTTTTGGCCAGGGATGTTGCCCGTTGCACAATTTCTGACGAATTCTGTTGTTTCAGTAACGGATACTGGGGGATCATGCACCCCACCGCGGCGAAAAACATCCGAGGATTCTGTGTACGAAATGCAATATACTTGTGCGGACTGGACATAAGATGTGTCTTGAGTGCCTGCGACATCAGTCCTTTCCCTTGCTCATCAGGGTGCACAGCAACGCCTGCGATATATGTCAAATCTAAATCAGAATAATGTTTGAGAACGCCAAAAGTAAGTAGTTTTTCCGCCCTTTTTTCCGTAAAACAAAACGTCAATGTTAGTTACATGTTCTGCAACTTCTTGCCGCGACATATCTGACGAGAACGCTGCCTTTGCA
>DATGWN010000061.1:0-5461 GCA_035299465.1 Acidobacteriota bacterium
CGCCATGCCTGCGTATAACGAAGGTCCAGTCATAGGCAACGTTGTTTCCAACTTGAAGGCGAACGGATATTACGATATTCTCGTCGTCGACGATTGTTCAAAAGATGATACATCCGCGCAAGCCAAGAAAGCAGATGCCACTGTCATTCGCCATGTCATTAACCGAGGAGCCGGCGCCGCAACAGCTACCGCAATATCCTACGCTAGAAAAAACGATTATGATTTTCTTGTGCTCATGGACGCAGACGGACAACACAGTCCTGCAGACGTCGAGCCATTGCTTTTGTGTGCACAGTCACATGACGTCGTCATTGGATCAAGAAACATCGATGATGAATCTATGCCACTTGTACGACGCATCGCAAACAGAGTTGGCAGTATAGTCACATGGTTCTTCTTCGGCAAATATGTCCGAGATTCCCAAAGCGGCTTTAAGGTCTTCAACAAACGCGCACTTAAAACAATCACGATCACATTCGACAGATTTGAATTCTGCTCAGAAATCATAGGAGAAATCAACAGAAATAATCTTTCAGTCAGCGAAGTCCCGATCACAGTCATTTACACCGAACATTCACAAAGCAAAGGGCAGTCTATAGTCAATGGATTCAAAATGATTGCACGCTTTGTATTGCGGTCCTGAGGTACGAACAATGATACAAATCACATCAATTTTTTTTGTCATCTTTTGCATCACCATAATAATGTATATGTTTTCGATAATCAAAACGGGAAAACGTATGCCAATCATTTTTGAACTCTTTTTCGCTACTATATTCTCAGCAATCGCCATTCTCTTTCTGTTTCCTTCTATTCTTCCGCGACTTGAACTCGCACTCGGACTTTCATCCGCCATCAACTTCATCATCTACACATCGATTTTTGTCGCATACTTCTTGCTCTTTGTCGTCTACAGAGAAAACGAAAAGCACCGAATCGAGATAACGAAATTGACGCAGCAGGTTTCTTTCTTACAGGCTGAGTTCGAAGCGAAAAAAAAGAAATAGGTTTTTCAAAAAAAACGCGAAAGAAACGCCGTAGCCCGAATTCCACGCAAATGACAAACGTCATTTGATAACGTTGCTAGTGTTCGTCTTAACTCACACCGCGAAAGAAACGCCGTAGCCCGGATTTGAACCGGGATACCCGTAAGGGTCTAGCTTTCCAGGCTAGTGCAATACCAGGTTATGCGACTACGGCAAAAAGTATAACCACTTCTGAACAAAACCCGAGGTTATTTTATAAATCTTCTGCCACAAAAGTTATACCTGCGCCTCGTCGACAGTAAGACTTATAAACGAAAAGAAGGTTTATAGAAACATGGCACTCAAATGCACAGTCTGTGAAATTCCAGCGACGCTCTACATAAAAGGCACTAGCACCGCATACTGTGAAGAACATGCCCGCGAATTCTTTTCAGACACGTCATACCTTGCAAAAGTCGAAGAAGAAGTCAAAGCGTTAAAAGACGTAATTGATGCAAACGACACGCAAGAAGATTCTTAAATCGATGCTTGTGTAGTTTCACTATGCAAAAGCCCTATGTCTTCGCCCACGATAATATTCGTCCAGAGCAAGAGAAACTTGCAGACGCAACGTGGAAAGCAGTAAACGACGGATCGCATATCCTCGCTCATGCGCCGACAGGCCTTGGGAAAACTGCAGCAGTCCTTTCGCCAGCCGTCAGTTACGCAATGTCATCAGGCAAGACAATCTTATTTTTGACGTCACGTTATACGCAGCACGCACTAGTCCTCTCGACGCTGAAAATGCTCCAAGAAAAAATAGGTGTACCTTTTGGGGTTGCCGATATCATCGCAAAGAAATTCATGTGTGCGATTCCTGGCGCACAGACACTCTCGTCTTCAGAATTCATCACCTACTGCAGAAAGTTGCGTGAAAATGTTTCGTGCGACTATTATTCAAACACACGAAAGAAGAACTATGACCTAACAGTAGACGGTGCATTTGCAGTATCGGAACGAGCGCGAGTATTAGCAACAGTCCAAGAGCATCGCACTGCCGCTATCGAAAGAAAAGTCTGTCCGTACGAGATATCGATTGAAATCGCAAAAGAAGCCAAAGTCATAATCGGCGACTATAATTATGTATTCCATCCACGAATCTCCGAAAACTTTCTCCGAAAGATCCAAAAAAAACGCGAAGACTGCATCGTTATTGTAGACGAAGCGCACAACCTTGCGGACCGCGTCAAAGATATGACGTCAATGCGATTGACGACATTCATCACTACCCAAGCGATTAAAGAAGCGGAAGTGTTTGGCCAACCAAAAGCAAAAGACGTAATCCAAAAAATCCAGTCCATACTTGAAACGTTCTCCGATATTGAAGCTCAGGAGCAACTAGTCACACAAGACTGGCTCGTGGACGAAATCGAAACGGCAATTGACTACAATGAAGCCACTGTTATTTTGGAAACAGCATTCACCGCAGTATACGAGAAACAGCAGCGATCATTTATCCACTCCGTATTTGAGTTTCTCGTCGCCTGGCAAGGGGAGTCTGAAGGATACACCCGAATCATCAGAAAAGATCTTTACATGGGAAAACAATCGATTGCACTTATCTACCGCTGCCTAGACCCATCTATCATAACAAAAAATGTCTTCGACCAATCATGGGCAACAGTCCTGATGAGTGGGACGCTCAATCCGATTCCATTCTATAAAGATATTCTTGGTCTACGGTCACTTGATGCAAAAGAACTCGAATTCTCGCATCCGTTCCCAAAAGAGAACGCATTACATCTAATAGTCCCGCTGACGACGACAAAATACGATCAACGAAGCGACGAACAATTCGAGGAAATTGCTAAAATCACAGCAGAAATGTGTAATGAAGTGCCAGGAAATTGCGTCGTCTTCTTTCCAAGCTATTTTCTAATGAACAATGTTGCAACGTCGTTCATGAACAAATCAAAGAAAACCGTCTTCTGCGAAGATCCTAATTTCTCAAAAGAAGAGCGCACTCAAATGCTTGACTCATTCAAACGCTACAAAGACATCGGCGCAGTACTACTGGCAGTCACCACAGGAAGCTTCGGCGAGGGCGTCGACTTACCTGGCGACTTACTCAAATGTGTCATCATCGTCGGACTACCGTTGCCAAAACCGGACTTGGAATCCAGACAACTCATCAAATACTACGACGCGCAATTTGCAAAAGGATGGGACTATGGTTACATATTCCCTGCCTTCAATAAGACGCTACAAAACGCAGGCCGCTGTATTCGTACAGAAACGGATCGCGGCGTCATTATTTATCTCGACAAACGTTACTCATGGCCACAATATTTCAACTGTTTCCCTAAAGACCTGCATGTACAAACGAGCACCGAGTATACGCAAAAAATCAAGGAATTCTTCAAATAAATTGGTAAAATCGCATTTATTTTCCGTTAAAGGAGAAATTTGCACACATCTAGTATGGGAAAATGTATATTAGTATCGTATTGCGAAATATTTATATATTAGTTGCAGCATAGGTATATCAGTAGTCAACAAGCAAGCTTGGTGGCAAAGGAGCAATATGGTTATTTTGTTCGATCAGTTCAATCTGTCCGAAGATGTGTATGAAGTCATCTTCGCAACGGAGCAACAGGTCGAAGTCGCAAAAGAACTCATAAAACAGCTCAAGAAAGCAAACGGAGTCATGAACAAGACACAAATGTCTGAGTTCGCAACTGCACTCCATGACGGCAACCTCCAGGTGATGATGCCGGTTAAAATCGGACTTGGCGTTCAATACAAGCCAGTCAAGATGTCATACAACAAACGTCAATTTTACGATCGAATCCTCACGCCGATGAAAAGCATGGGAATGATCGATTACGACTTGTACGCAAAAAACTACAAGTTGTCAGACAAATTCACTAAAACCATCAACAAACTTGCGATGATGTGGGTCAACGAGAGCAAAAAGCCCGGACTCAAAGTCGCAAAATACGCGTAACACTTTTCGCGTATATCACACTCAGAAGCCAAAAGCACCCTGTATTCTCTAACCCCTACCCCAAACCCTACAGGGTGCTTATGGTTTTCTTTGTCATTCTTTTCAGAGAAATTGCTTTGCTGTTTTTGAGCAGGAAAAAGAGGCAAAGAGATAAGTGTGAACATCAAAGCGTTTCTCTGGAAGATTTCTAAATCGCAATCAGAAACTATATAAGACATCTCCTCAAAAACACCCGCATGAATAAAAGAGGATTATCTCCACTTGTCGCGACAGTCCTTCTCATCGCTTTTGCAGTTTCACTCGGCGCAGTAGTCATGAATCTGGGCGTAAGCATCGTAAAAGATCCATGTTCGAATGCAAAAGTAGAAATTCTTCTCGCAAACTCAGTGCATAAAGTCTGCTTTGATAACAAACTCAATGTCGTAAACGTCGCATTGGCAAACAACGAAGTCCCAGTAGATGGCGTGAAAATCACTATGACCGGCGACACCGTCGAAGTCTACGAATCGTATCAGCCATTTGGTACACTAGACAAACAAGTTCTAGTGATTCCAACGACATCACTCAAAAAAATAGATGTCTTTTCGATACTCCCGTTCATCAATACAGGTAAGAAAATAAAATATTGCGCAGATGCAATTATAGATTATTCGCCGATTCCAAGCTGCTAATTATTTATCTGCAACGATTTCTACAACGTCGCCATCCATAAGAAGATGGTCCTTACCAACAGTCTTCTTCGTCTTGACATCAATTGCTCGGATAAACTTATTACCAAAGTCAGAATGTAACCGGAACGCAAACGACAACGCCGTTGATCCTTTTGGCATCAAAAAGCAGTCTGGAAGAATGCGACCTTGACTGTCACCGAGTTTATTCACGCCGCCAGGATAAATTGCGATATATCCAAGTAGTTTGAACACCGCAGTATCAAGCACCTGTTGAACCCCCGTGCCGCCATAGACATCAAGGACATTCTTCTGAATGTACTCAAGTGCCTTTAATTGGGCAGGAGAGAATACTTCTGGTTTGAGGATTGTGAATGACTTTTCACCAGGAATATATCTGATGAGTTCCTTCTTGGACGCTTCCCGAAGCGCAATTTCTGATTCTGCCGAGCAAGCGACTATGGAATATTGCGGGAATTGAGCGATAAGTCGATCAAAGTTAGCTTTCGCTCCAGGTAAATCTACTCGGTTTGCCGCAATGATGATTGGTTTGGTTTCCTTTCGCAATTCTACTGCGAGTCTCATCATTTCATCAGGAGTCCAATTAATCGGAGGTTTCTCTTTCAGATTTACTTTTTTGTCAAGGACATGAATGAGCATCGGCTCAGTAACTCCAAGTCCAGAAAGCTGCTTAGTAAGTGATTTTACAATGTCAGCGTGTTGTTGCTGGACCACTTTTGCGAATTTATCCCAACCTTTGTTGAGAATGCTGTAAAACCACATGTCAAGCTCAGTCTCGAGGAATTTGATGTCATTTGCCG
>DATGWN010000062.1:0-5179 GCA_035299465.1 Acidobacteriota bacterium
AGATCCTAAAACACAGAAATTCAAACCATTCCAAGACATTTCTCAGCGCATCAGACGAAAATACGATATCAGTCAACTGCAAGAGCTCGTTCCAGTCCAAATTTGCGTTTTTGACATCATCCAAAAAGACGCAGACGTCCTTATCGACCTTCCATTCAAAGAACGCAGAGCGATTCTTGAAAAACACATCAGCCCAAAGAAAGACTCGATTGAACTCTCATCGCTGAAAATCGCAAGCAACGCTGACGAAATAAATGCATTCTACCAAGAATCTCTCGCCGCCGGCAACGAAGGTCTTATGTTAAAATCACTTGACTCGCCATACAAACCCGGATCTCGCGTCGGATTTATGATGAAACTCAAACCAATCATGGATACGCTTGATCTCGTAATCACGCAAGCAACGTGGGGCGAAGGAAAACGGGCTTCCTGGTTAACAAGCTTTGTTCTGGCGTGCGTCGATGAAAATGGCCAACTTCAAGAAGTCGGTCGAGTCGGCACAGGATTCAAGGAGCTTACCAGCGAAGACCAATTACTCAGTTTTGAGGCAATGACGCAAGCACTTGAGCCGCTTATTCTCGAACGCAAAGGTAAGGACGTCTTTGTAAAACCGCAAATCATATTAGAGATAGCATACGAAGAAATCCAAAAAAGCAACAGCTATTCATCTGGATACGCACTTCGATTCCCGCGCGTAGTATCGCTTAAAGATACCAGATCAGTAGAAAACGCGACAGGAATTGACGTAATCGAAGATTACTTCTTCGCGCAGCAAAAGAGGACATGAGGAATAATGCAAACAAACGAAACTATTGTCATTTTCTGCGCACATCCTGACGATGAAGCGATTGGACCAGGCGGCACTATCGCACGGTATGCGAAAGAAGGCAAGACCATCGTATGTGTCATTTTCACCGATGGCGAAGCAAGTCACTTTTGGGAAAAGAAAAATGTCATCACACGCACACGTCGCGCAGAAGCCAGAGCCTCCGCAAGGATACTAGGCATCACACACCTATTACATCTGGGACTACACGACGGTAAACTCACACAGGACATCAAACGACCAGAAGTCAAGAAAAAACTCATCGACATCCTCAAAAAATACAAACCGCAAAAAGTGTTCACACACGATGCTGACGATATGGTATATCCTGATCACACTGCGGTGCATAAAATCGTTGTTGATGCTTTTGATACATACAACTCATCACGACCAGTTAAGGCAGACCTTTACACGTTCAACATTTGGGCATTTGCCATGCGCGAACGAAATAGACCACAACTATTCGTCGATATAACAGACTACTTTTCACAGAAGAAAAAAGCCTTACATTGTTTCAAGAGTCAAAAATTGGCACTCATACAGTTATGGCCAGCCGTCGTCGCGCGAGCGGTCATGAATGGATTCAATAAAAGAACAACATACGGAGAGAATTTTTTCAAGATACGATGAAACCAAAATTACTCATTGCCTCTGATTGCTTCCTCCCTCGCTGGGATGGTATTGCACGTTTCCTCACAGATATCATTCCACATCTGAAAGACGAATATGAAATCACCGTAGTGGCACCTGACTTTGCCGGCGAACAAACGCCAATCAACGGAATAAAGATCGTCAGAATCCCGCTTCTAAAAAACATCAAATTCGGCGACTACACGCCAGCATCATTCCAATCAAAAACGATTGAAAAACTTGTACTCGAAAGTGACTTGGTATGGATACAAACGACTGCTAGCGTCGGTGGCCTTGCGGCAAATCTCGCCCACAAGCACAAAAAACCGTACGGATACTACATCCACAGTATAGACTGGATGTTAGTCTCCCGTTCACTATCACCTAACAACGTATTTCGAAAACTATTCTATTGGTTCTCAAAAAAGCACGCGCGCGAAGTTTACAATAATGCAAAACTACTGATGGTTCCGTCGGGTGAAGTTCTGGAAATTCTACGCTGGAACAAAGTCACCACGCCATGTGCAGTGGTTAAACTAGGAATTGACATTGATCGGTTTGTACCAGCAAAAGATAAGAAAAAAGCGAAGGCGGCACTTTCTATCGACCCACAGGCGTACGTTGTCGGTTACGTCAACAGAATCAGTCGAGAAAAAGACATACTTACATTGTACCGCGCATTCATCAGCTTCTCACGAAAATATCAGAACGCCCGATTGCTCGTCGTGGGAGACGGTATTGCGTCGCTCAAAAACGAACTGTCAAAGCATCCAAACATCATTCTCGTAGGCGCAAAAGACAACGTCATCCCATACATGCAAGCCATGGACGTGTTTGTCCTCACGTCATTGTTGGAGACAACGTCGCTGGCGACATTAGAGGCAATGTCCTGCGCAGTTCCAGTCATTTGCACACCTGTAGGCCTAGTCAAAGAATATGTCCGTGAAAAGGAAAATGGCCTATTGTTCCCAATATCAAATAATCTCATCCTCTCGCTAAAACTCGAATGGCTTGCTAAGAACGTTGAGGCACAAGAGCGAATCAGTAAATCAGCACGGAAAACTGTCATTGAGGAATATTCCTGGGCATCCACTGTAAAACATGTCAAGGAATCACTCAAGACAATATTATACAAATAAACATGGGAAATGACGGCAACATTTTGGAATCATTTTTGGTTACATCCATCCTTGTGATTCTCTTGTCGTTTATTCTCGTCCCGATATTATATGTCCCAAACGTACCCGTTTCTACAGTCGGCACTGAAATCACGTCAGTAACGCGTCTAGTCGACTCTGTCAGAATGAACGACGGCCTCGCGCAATATGGGCAAGTAACCAAGCAAGAATACTTTCCTATCCCTGCGCAAGAATTGCGAATAAATGCCGATACAATCTATGCATTTGAATTTAAGACAACTGCCGCAGCAATGCAAATGGCCTCTCAAATATCTAGTGACGGCGGTACAATTTCAGGCAAGCAGATATCATGGATTGGCCAGCCACATTTTTTCAGAAGTGGCCCGCTCCTAGTATTATATGTCGGAGACAACCGTGATACACTCTCCATTCTCATGTACTTGTTGGGAAATCAGTTCGCAGGCATCGTACCATATTCGACGGCGGCGTGTTCGATTGCAAACCCCTGCGATGCCCCAAGTGTGTGCTATGTCTTTGCCGGTGAATCCCTTTGCCTAGATGTCGATCCATGCACGCTGTGTGGCGAGAAATCATGCACGATAGCAAAGATGGAACCCGCACAGATTTTCTGCCAATAGTGGCACATTTTTCTACAATAATGAAATGGTAAGGTTTAAAAAGCGTTCACGGTTTCGCAAGTTTCCCATGATAGGATTTGACGCAACATCACTCTATGAATCAGGCTTGACACGATATAATGCTAGACTTCCGCAAGGAATCAGATTTCTGAATCTTATTGCGATCGGTGGCGCAGGAAAAGGCACACAAACCCAAATGATTGTCAGTGAACGACCTGAATTAGGTATCTATGTGAGTTCAGATGCATTGCGTGCATATCTTCCTACAATCTCCAGTATCAAGACTCGAGAAGAAGTCGCATTCAAGATGGATAAGGGTTTTCTCGTCGAAGACGAACACGTACTCAATGCATTCGAATTACAAGTACCCTATATGCGAAAAAATATCGAGGACAAAGTGAAAAGCGGTTATATCCTCGACGGTCTTAATAGAACAGCGCATCAAGTCGGCGAAGTGGCAGCACATATCAGAAATGATTTTGGAAATCATAGAAAACCGTTTGATATAACAACGGTCATCGATGTTTCAAATGATATTTCTCTCGAACGCATGACATACCGCGGTATCATAGACTTACTCAAGAAAGGTGCGAAATCATTGCGAAGCGACACTCTGCATCCAGACAAACGCATTATTCTGTACAGAGAAAATGAACGATCGCTGTTACAAGCAGTGCAAGAACAATCCGCAAAGTTAGTCCGTGTCAACGGAAACTATCATCCGCTCGCAGTCGCGTACGAAATGCGTCGAAGAATCGCAAATCCAGATCTATCATCCGACGAACTTTCAAAAGACCAGTTCTATCAGCAACTCGTCGCTCGTCCGAGCCAAAATCCTCAATTACTTGTCGAGGAGCTCAAACAAACAAGTCCGCACATGTCTGATATGATGACTCTTTCGGCATTACGCCAACTTGAAGAGATTCTTGAGAACAAGGCTCAGATTCTTGAAGACATACAAAAAAAGACGGCCTAAACCAAGGGCAATGTACTGTACCTCCAGTATGTTTATAAAGTAAAAAAGTGTCCTTGCAGTGATGAATAGATTATTGATTACCGGCGGTGCAGGATTCATTGGTTCCCGACTCGTCCGACGATTATGCAAACAAGGTTTTTCCATAACTGTCTTAGATAATTATTCAAAGCCCGGCGCAGATGATTTTTCTGATATAAGTGACAGAATTACTGTGGTCCGCGCAGATATCCGCGACTCAGAAACAGTCAATAGCGCATTAAAAAATGCAGACGCAGTCATTCATCTTGCTGCAATGGTCTCGGTGCAAGAATCTCTCAAGAAACCTGCAGAATGTTTTGCGATCAACGTCCAAGCTACTGAAAACATTATCAACGAGTGCGCACGACGAAATATAAAATTCATTTTTGCATCAAGTGCTGCAGTCTACGGAAACCAAGAGGACGCAATCGTGACAGAACGCGTCACACCAAGACCGATCTCACCATACGGCGAATCCAAACTCAAAGTCGAAGAAATCTGTAAGAAAACGCCAAAACTCAATTTCGTCTGCCTTCGCCAATTCAATGTCTACGGCCCTAAACAGACTATCAACTATGCATATGCATCGGTCGTACCGCAATTCCTGCACGCAGCGCGAACGAATAAACCATTAATTATCTATGGAGATGGCGAACAGACCAGAGACTTCATCCACATCGATGACATTGTCAACGCATACATTAAATCAATTCAATCCGATGTCAAAGGAATTTTCAACGTCGGCACGGGAACAACGTGCACAATCAATCAGCTTGCGACTCTCATAATCGCAGCAACACAATCAAAATCCAAAGTCATTAAGAAAAAAGCTCGAGACGCCGACATTAAGCGATCGCAACCTTCGATAAAAGCGTTCTGCGAAGCGACTCAGTGGCGACCGACCGCAACGATTGAGCACGGCATTTTTGCGCTCAGTCTACAAGCAGATGTT
>DATGWN010000063.1:0-2372 GCA_035299465.1 Acidobacteriota bacterium
AGACATTGTGGCCGGCGTTTGGCGCTGCCGAATTGGAATCCATTTTGAAAGAATATTCTAATCGAAAGAGAAATTTAGGCAAGTAGTTTTTTACATTAAAAAAAGGAAAGAAAAAAATCCAGATTTATCTGGATGAATCTGCTTGTCGTTCAAGGTCGAATTTCTTCTGAACTGCCGCAGATTGGTTTGAAAGGTTGAATGCCGCAACGATTTCTTCTGTCAAAGCGTCAATCATACTCTTCTTTGATGCAAATGCTTTTTGTGAAGCGCCTTGCGTCATGTTTCTGATTGCTACGTCGACTCGTCGTTGTGGTGAGCACTCGACTGCTTTTGGATAACGAGCTCCACCATATTCGATAGTTACGATCTCTTCTCGTGGTGCTGCGTTTTCGATAGCTGCAACGAGGACAAGAATCGGATTCTGCTTCGTTCGCTTTTCAACAGCTTCAAGTGTTTGTTCCATTAAGCCAAGAACAGTCTGCGCTTTCCCAGTCTTTGAACCGGATGATTGCGTGTGTTTCTTACCTTTGTGGCCAGTGACCATGATTTTATTCATGAATCGCTCAACGATAGTCGCTTTTGACTTGTGGAATCGATTTTTTGCATATCGAGCACCAGTCTTTGGTACGATCATAGGTGATACTGTGATGTACTGTACGAGGCCTGGATCCTTGACTTGGATTCCTTCGATGCCCCATCGATTGAAGTATTTGATATCGCTCATGTTACACCTTACTTACGAGCCTTCTCTACTTTACCTGTGAGAAGCGCTTGGAGTGATTGGTCGTTGACTTTGATTACTTGCCATCGGATGGATGGAAGATCGCCTTTTGCACGGCCCATTTTTCCACCGATGCACTCGATAAGGACTTCGTCGTGTTCGTCGACCATCTTAGTTGCGCCGTCCCATGGGAGGAATGCAGTTACTTTCTTACCGTTCTTTGTCAACTGTACAGTTACTGCTTTTCTCATCGCTGAGTTTGGCTGCTTTGCTTCGATCTGTCGCTTTTCTAGGACGATGCCTTTTGCTTGTGATGCTCCACCGAGTGGATCTGATTTTGCTTTGAGACCGAGTGTTCTAGTGACGAAGTCTTTGTTGAGCCATAAGCTCTTGTTTCGTCTTTTCATCAATTTTGATGCTGAATTCATTCCTTTTGATTTTTTTGACATAGTAGTTTCACCTATTGTGGTTGTTGTTCCATCACTTCTGCCGGAGCGTTTGGCGATAGGACAACCTTTAATTCCTTCACAGGGAAGTATCGTTGTACGACACTTTCGTTGTTGCGAAGTGCTTGTGCGTTACGGCCAATCAAATATCCGCGCGAGCGCATATCTGGTGCAACCATAACGTAAATGCCATCCGTCCCTGTTGTTTGCACTTCAGTGAGGATGACTGGACGTGCCACGTTTTTTATGAACTCAACCACGTCTGGGTTGAATTCGATGACACGTAAATTGCGATTGAATGTTTTTCGTGCGCGAAGGACGTTTGTCGCATTCTTACCTAATGCCTTTCTAATATCGTTGTGCTCGATTATGAACGTCAACAATCCTTGAGAGTCATCAAAGCAATCCTTCACTTTTGCGCCTGTCAAATTCTCGAAAGCCGACATCGATTGCATCGTTTCTTGCGTGAACTTGATTTGTGGAGTATTCATGTTTACTGCGCGATTGCGACTACACCGACGAGGAATGGCTTCTTACAGATGATGCTGAGTTCCTCGTTTGTCATTGTCAACTTCTCGACGTCTGTTCCGTTAAGACTTGCGTAATAGCGGATATCGTCTTCGTCGTTCTTTGCTACGTTTGTTGTCAGGAAGATCTTCTTCACTGCTTTTGTCTTCAATTTCTTGAGCGTCACTTTCGTGCCGAAGACGTGCTTTCCGTCTGCAATCGCTTTTTGGATGATTGCAACAGCTTCTTGTTGTGTTGTCATAGTTATCAAACTCCTGGTGATAGAACATACCGCGTGCGGTGCGACATCATCATTCTCTTGATAGTGTTGCGGAACAAGAGTTGGTTTATAAAGATTTCGTCAAGGGCGCACGCCATGCACGTCGATTTCGCTACGCGCGTGCGTCGTTTGCGCATCGATTAGAAACAAGACACATGGTAATGTCACCTGAAGCGGTTCGCCTGTAACAGGGATTTGCGCAGATACTGCACATATGATGTGTAAACTATGATGTGTAAACTATATAAGAGGCCACGTTTTTGGTAGGATATGACCAATCATTCACACACATTATTCATTTTTCACAGAGATTTACGGTTGGAGGACAACACGGCTCTCATTCGCGCATGCCTATTGTCTAGAAAGGTGTCTTTTGCGTTCATTTTCGATAAACGGCAATTTGAAGACAATCCTTACA
>DATGWN010000064.1:0-1590 GCA_035299465.1 Acidobacteriota bacterium
GCTTGATGTACTTCTGATTCGTTTGCGCTGTGTGAAAATGCTAAAGGAAGCGCGCCGACAAAGATCATTAAAACAGCTAAGAACACTGCGAATGTGGACTTATTCATGTCTCTTTTTTTCGTTGACAGATTTATAAAATTATGCAGACAGGAAATCCACTAGCGGCATCTGCACAGCTTTTTCGTTGGACAGATGAGAAATCCGAACTCCCAACAGCCGGACGCCTTTGTCGGACGCGATGTTTGCTTTCGCAAGCGTTTGCACTGCGGCTTTGAGCGTATAGACATTTGTGGTTGGCACTGACATTGTCATAGAACGAGTGATTGTCGTAAAATCGCCGTATCGTACTTTGATGGATATTGTTTTCCACTGCGCGGTACTTTCTTCGCTAATCTCGTCGCAAAGTTCATTCAAAGAATGTTGCATACTTTCCAAATCGAATTGATCATACTGAAACGTTGTCTCCCGAGATACGGATTTTTCCGAAGCATATGGTTCGATGATGGAATAGTCCTGCCCATTTGCGAGTTTCCAGATTTCCAGTCCCCATGGGCCCAGATGATCCATGACGAAAAATACATTTTTGGAAGCGAGGTCCGCAATCGTCTTAATTCCCAGCGCATGATACATCGGCGCGGTCTTTTTTCCGACACCAGGGATTTTTTCGATTTTCATCGGCGCTAAGAAGGATTTTGCATTGTAGACTGCCGTTACGCCGTGCGGTTTTTTGTAGCCACAGGCAATCTTTGAAACGCGCCGAGAATTTGAAATTCCTACAGAACAAGTATAGCCAGTTTGCTCATAAATCACTTTTCGGATGTGTCTGCCTATTTCTAACCACGAGTCGAATTCATTACTCAAATGTGTTACATCTAAATTCGCTTCATCCACAGATACCTGCTCGAATGCCGGCGTAAGTGTCTGAAGTAGTTGCATAATTCTCTTTGACTCTGCGCAATAGTATTCGATGTCTGTGCGTAAAAAAATGCCCCGCGGGCAGAGGCTGACCGCGCGGGCGATGGGTGTTGCAGAATGTACTCCAAATGCTCGAGCTTCGTAGCTCGCAGTACTGACTACTCCACGACGAGAGTCCCTACTCGCTCCGATGATGAGAGGCTTACCTCGGAGCGATGGGTTTCGGCGTATTTCGCAGGCCGCGAAGAAGCAATCCATATCTACGTGCGCAATGATACGTTTCTGTCGCGTTTCTTGTGCAAAAAAACCAATCGCCGTACCGTCAACGGACGCTGGTTGGGGGGTTGCACGTGAGCAGAGTGGACTTGTAGTTTCACAGGCACGCTCCGACATGGTTTGAGTCATATGGGCACAGTACGTTTGTGCGTTTGGTGTCTTATATAGAAATGCGCATGAGTTGTCGTGTGGCTCATACGGTGTCTTGTGGGGTTGCGTGAATTGTTGCGTGATTTGTGCATGATTGTTGCGTGATTTATGTGTGATTTATCCCCCGTGGCATCGCCGCATCAACAATTTTAAATATTATAGAACGTTCCCTTGCTTAATGAGTTTCAAATCAGATTTCATTGAATTCTCCGATCCGCAATTGTTGCTAGTTCAGTCAGTTATTGATTC
>DATGWN010000065.1:0-8614 GCA_035299465.1 Acidobacteriota bacterium
CCGTCAAGTGGTGCAACACTCAGTTCATCATCTTCCGCCCAAAAACCTGCTGTTTCGCCCGCAGCGCCAGCTCAATCCTCATCTTCAAAACGATCCGAACCAGAAGTAGATGATTCCATGGTCAAACTCATCATGGATGAGATGAAAGAAGTTATCAAAAAGCATCAACAAGCAGAAAACCACATTGCTGATGTCGAAAATAAGCTCTCCAACAGAATTTCTGCAGTATCTGATGAAATCGAAGGTATCAAGTCAAAACTTAAAGGACAGGAAGCGCAGTTGGAACAGATTGTGCGAAACCTCGATAAATTCATCAGTCTGTATGAGATTGTCATCAACCAGTATAATCCGTTCATCGAACACGTGAACCCAAGTCAGGGTAACGGTTCTGCACAGGTGGCATCTGCAATAGCTGCGATGCCTCATATCACACCTGCTGCGCCTACTGCGCCAGCGCCGGCTCCTGCGGTCGCACAAGTAGCTGCGCCTACTACACCTGCGGTTGCGCAAGCTGCAATTACCGACAAAGCGGGTACGCCAATAACTGATCTCTCTGTCCTTCTTGATGAACTTCGTGCAATGTCGCCTGAGCAATATACTGCCACGCGACCACTTTTGAGCGGTTGGGTACAAGCTTTCGTGAAAGATCAAGCACTTGCAACGCAATTTGGTGCAGCAGATCTTAAGCAACAGGACGCAATCAAACTTCTTCTGAAAAAATCGCTGAAAATGAACTTTGCGTAGTGTCTTCATCTCTTGAGCAGAATTCGTCATTTCTCGACGACAGATTTATTCGCTCATTCCGAAAAAGAAAAGAAATATTTATAAAGGCAGATTGCAAAAAATCTCTACTAATAGCCACTTTTGTATACTGGGAGGCGACGTATGGGCTTTGATGGAGTTGTGGCACAGGCAATCATGCTGATTGCTGTGATAAGTGCATCCACTCTTCTTGTGCTCGCATTCAACGGGCAATTCTCAGATAGCATCAATACGATGGCGATAAAAAACGAAGCGCTTGAGTATCAACTCAAGACTGACATACAAATTGAAGCTGTGTCGTACAACGAAACGACAGGTCAGATTAACTTTTATGCACGAAACACTGGCGACACAATACTCAAACATTACCAGGTCAATGTGTACGTCAATGGCGTATTCATTCGAAACAATAGTCAAACTCGGGAGATAAGTCTCGTCGAGGATACGAACATACAGAATCCAAATTATTGGGATCCAAACGAATTGATCAACGGTACGATCAATCAGACACTTTCCGTGGGCAGTATTAACGAGCTTTCGCTCACGACACAATACAATACAGTAGAATCAATTGATTTTAGTGCAAATTAAAAAAGAGGAACATGGGATTTGCGAACGTCATAGGACAGGTATTTTTCATTATCATATTTTTCCTGTTGACGTCGTCGATGTTCTTCTTATATCAACAGCAAGTGCAAAAACAGGATGAACTTAGTCGTCAGATGAAGCGAACTCTTACCGAGATAAAAGACGAGCAGATTCAGATCACGGATTTTCATTACAATCAAACCATGGACGTATATAATTTTCAATTAAAGAATAACGGAATACGCATCATCAATCCAGAACTTGCAAGCGTATATGTCGATGATAGATTAATCGCTCGCTCAAATATTTCTGGAAGATTTGCTGCTTGTTATTATCTGGGCGGACAAAACCGTTGCGGCGAAATTGGTTTTGGCGACAATCCTGCTGTCGAAGATACAAATCTGGTTGCTTTATTCCATTTCAATAACGACACATCATTTGCAGATTCCGATTCGCAGACCAGAGAATATGTCGACGCTAACAACGGTGTACCGACTGATATCACATTCGCGACATGTATGTTCCAGGAATGCTATTCGTACAATGGCGCCACAACATACGCTGCGGTCAGTCCATCGGCGTCGGTGCAATTTGACTCTACTTTGTCTTACACATGGAGCTTTTGGGTCAATCCGACTTTGATTGGCCAGCAAAATACAATCGTCTCGCAGAATTCGGGTTCTGGCGCAGGCGGAGCAGGTTATAGCATTTTTGTGGACGAACAAGGGTATCTTCACATGTTGAGTCAATTTAATGATGTAGACCTTAATTCTACGTTACAAGTGTCAGCTGATTATTGGAATTATGTCATGGTCGTCTATGAACCAACGCAAGTAGTATTCTATGTCAATGGCACTCGCTCAAACACTGTTGCGCACGCATCAGTATTCTTATCACAGACTGTAGCTGATCTTGAAATTGGTCGAGATGCTGCGACGTCTTCATTCTATTATGAAGGTTATATCGAAGAACTTGCAATGTATGATTCTGCTAAGACTAGTGCTGACGCGAATTATTTCTTCGCAAAAGGCTTATTCGTCGACAATATGCAGATGTGGGATCCACAGGAATTCCTTGAATTTGATTTGCCGCTTAACGCAACGTCTGGCTTTCATGATGTCTCGTTCGTCACAGACACTGGCAGCCGTGTCACAACAAAAGTGTGGGTGCAATAAATGAGCCGCGTCCTTTCCATTCAATTACCTCGTGATGAGTTGAACCGAAACTTTGGCGGTGGCATGCCTGAGAATTCTCTGATCCTCATAGAAGGAAAAGATGGATCAGGTAAGTCGATTCTGTCGCAACGAATCGCATATGGTCTTCTTGAGCATGGTCACACAATCACGTATATTAGCAGTGAGTTGAACTTACGAGGTTTTGTAGAACAGATGGACTCGCTGAATTACCACATCACCGAAAAAATCCTCGATGAGAAAGTCATATTCATACCAATCTTTCCGCAAATCGGAAATGTCAAACTCAAAAAGACTTTCATGAACGACTTGCTGCGCAACAAAAAAGTATTCCAATCCGATGTCATCATCTTTGATACACTTTCATTCCTTTTGGTCAATGACGACGTCACTAAAGAAAATAGTTTTGAGCTTGTGAGTTTTATCAAAAAGCTTAACGCGATGAGTAAGACGATAATCTTTTGCGTGAACCACGAGCAATTGAATCCGACGTTCCTTAGTATCCTTCGTTCGGTTGTGGACGTCTATCTTCAGACTGAAGCAAGAATGGTTTTGGGTAACTTGCTTCGCATTATCACAGTCATTCGATTCAACAAATGTGCGGGTGAGGTCATCACTGCCACGCCGTTCAAAGTCATCCCTGGGCAAGGGTTCGCACTCGAACTTGCAAGCCTCAGTTAGTTAGAACATGGTACAAAGACAAAAGAGAAACAAGACACTTTCGCTTTCCGAAGCGATGAAGAAATTTGTGCACGTGCGTGAATACATCACTGCATGGACTCGTAATGAGCCGATGCCGACGTTCTTCCCTGAAGTCACACCGGCGATGCGTAAAGTAAAAGTACCGAATCTGGTCTACCCTGTAGGAGACCCAATTTTCATTCACATTTTCAAAGATAAAAGAGGTCTCATCAATTATTTCGTCATCGAGCCAAAAATCGAGCAAGGCAATCTTGCAAAATACGATGATATTCTTGACAAAATGGTCGAAGTCGCAAGTACATTGCCAGTCCCGCACGATGTCCGTGAAATTGGACCAGTACTTGGTCAGTTATATGACAAGATCGTCTGTGTCGGAGATACTCAGGATCCATTTACGAAACTCATTAATCCGCGTATCAAGCTAGATCAGCAGGAATACGATACAATCAAGTATCTTATTTTGCGAAACCGCGTCGGTTACGGTAAACTAGAACCAGTATTCTTGGATCCAAACCTGGAAGATATCCACTGTACTGGTGTCGGTAAGATCAAGATGATCCACAAGGTGTTTGGTATGGTCTATACCAACATCGAATTCAACGACGATATTGTCCTTAACAAGTTCGTCATCGAGATGAGTGAGCGTGTTGAGCGTCCTACGTCTGACGCAAACTCTGTTGTAGACGCGATGATGCCGGACGGTTCACGTGCGAACTTCATCTATGGTCGTGATATCTCTCTAGAAGGTACTAGTTTCACTTTGCGTAAATTCTCCGAAGTCCCAACCAGTATTACACAAATCATAAACTGGCGAACGATGTCAAGCGAAGTTGCTGCGTATCTATGGATTTGCTTAGAGCACGGTATGAACCTTTTCGTTTGTGGAGAAACGGCGTCGGGTAAAACGACGACTCTCAACGCAATTTCCACGTTCATCAAGCCGACTGATAAAGTATACACTGTAGAAAACACGCCGGAAGTTACCATGCCGCATGACTGTTGGCAGCACTTACTTACGCGTGAGGCAGGCAAGCCAACGGACGTCACGTACCAACGATTGTTAATCGCTGCGCTGCGATCGCGTCCGAACTACATCATCGTCGGTGAAATCCGTGGTCAAGAAGGTAATATCGCGTTCCAAGCCATGCAAACAGGTCACCCAGTTATGAGTACGTTCCACGCAGGTAACGTCACGACGATGATCCAGCGTATCACCGGTGAACCGATCAACGTTCCAATCACTTTCGTCGATAACTTGAATATCTGTTTAATTCAGCAAGCCGTTTTCCAGAATGGTCGATCGATGCGTCGTGTCATCTCAATAACGGAACTTGAGCGATACTATGCGCCAGAAGCGAAGATGGTTACGCGTCAAGTATTCGACTGGGATCCTTCTGCAGACAAGCACACGTTCCGTGGTTTGTTCAACAGTTATATCCTGGAGACGAAAATCGCAAAGCTCATGGGTCTTGCCGATACACGTGAAATCTATAAGGAACTGACATTGCGTACGAAGATCTTGGATAGAATGGTCGAGGAAAGAATATTCAATTACTTTGACGTATGGGATGTCATCAAGCGTTTCCACCATGGTGGTCTTGAAGCTCTTCCATTCAAGCTTGAGAAATAATGGCAAAAGACAGTACGCTGGATAAAATTATTGTATGTATGGGATTTCAGAACCAAACTGAATTCTTTCTCAAATACGTACTGCCGGTTTTCAGTGGTATGCTTATTGCTTTGACCTTATGTGTTCTTTTTCTGACGTCGGTGAAGAGCATCGTGTTTGTGGTCCTATTCATTTTAGGACTTATCACGATGGTTGTATATCCTTTAATCATCTTTGAACAGATAAAGATGGAAATCGACGAAAATATGCACTTGTTTATCACGTTCGCAGGTTCAATCTCTACTTTAGATA
Source organism: Acidobacteriota bacterium (assembly GCA_035299465.1). Classification (GTDB taxonomy): domain Archaea; phylum Nanobdellota; class Nanobdellia; order Woesearchaeales; family DATGWN01; genus DATGWN01. The sequence goes on from DATGWN010000065.1 coordinate 5,167, forward strand.
TCCAGCGAAACATCCTCTTCAAGAAAATCGCGGAGAAAGAAGCGTTCGGCGCATTATCTGACGTCGCTAAAAAAATCATGTACTTGGCAAAATCTTGGAATCTTGGTTTTGCGACTGCTTGTCGTAAGATGGGTAAAATCGTCCCTTCCAAAGTTCTCGGTGACTTTTTAGATAGATTCGCTATCATGATGGACTTTGGTCAGTCTTTACAAGTTTTCCTTCACGATGAGCAAATCGCCGTCATGGACGACTATGCGGTTGAATATAAGAAATCGCTGGAGCGTATCAGAACGACTCAGGACATATTTCTCGCGTTGACGATGGCGTTGTCCTTTATGATGAGTATTGGTCTGTTGCTACCTCTCATTTCAAACACTGACGTCAATATCGTTGTTTACTATATCCTTGCGACTGTCATCATAATCGATATGATGGTCGTCTTATTTGTATATAACTTCATTCCAGCCGACACGTTGTGCCATAACCTTAAGCATAAGGATGCGGGAACACGACGGATCGAAAAAGCGATGTACATCTCATTACCGATTAGTATGATTGGATTGGTTTTTTTGACTTACATTAACTGGCTTCCATTCATAGCAAACATTGCGATTAGCATCATTCCTTTGTTTTTCGTCGGTACTTTAGCACAAGCTGAAGAAGAGGAAGTTTACAAGCGTGACAAATCATACGCTGCATTCATCCGATCATTAGGCTCAGGTATCGAAGTCCGACAGGGTGCAATCGTTTCAAGTTTGTATGCATTGCAAGTCCACGATTTTGGCCCGCTTAACGAGATGAGTATCGCACTCTACCGACGATTGCGTACAGGAAACAACAAAATGAAAGCATGGGACCTGTTTGGCGCCGAATCTGGCAGTAATCTCATCGTCCAATTCACAAACATTTTTGCGGAAGCCGTCTCTCTTGGTGGTAGCGCCGAAAAAATCGGGGAAATCATCAGTGTAAACTTCCAAAAATTACTTGCACTACGAAAGCTACGAATTCAGTTATCGTCGGCGCTGCGTGGCGCATTGTATGGCGGTATGGTTGGTTTTAGCATGTCGGCATATGTAGCGGCACAAATTACTGATCTTCTTGGCGGTATTTTGTCAAACCCAATGAACGGCGTCGAATCAGGAGATTTAGGAAGCCTTATTGGAAATGCGGCTCCAGTTTCATCATTCTCCTTTAACATTGAGAAAATCTTGTTTGTCATTGGCATCATGGTCATGGTTCACGCTGTCGCAAGTGGTCTAATAATCAAGATAGTAGAAGGCGGGAGTATGTATGCTGCGTTCTTTGACATTTGCATATTAATCTGGATTGGTGCGACGATGGGACTTGCACTGCCTTGGATGCTTGAAAAATTGTTGCCAGGCCTCAAAGAGACGTTTGGCGTCGACCCGCTGGCCACGTAGTGCCATTTTCTAGAAGAACTTATAAATTCCTTTTTTCACTGTTTTTCTATGGATTTTCAGACGGCAGCGTTGGTAATAATCGGTATTATCGTCTTCTTCGTTGTCTTAGGTATCATCTTTCGCCTGGCGAAGTTTGTTTTTCAGATATTGTCGCTGGTTTTACTTGCTCTTGTCATCGCAATAGGTATTGTTTCCTTTTTTTCACTTGAACCGATGCTACTTCCAGTACAGGATATGACTCTGATTGTATATGATGATGATGTTGCTGCATATCGATACGTGGACGAACGGTTGTTTGCATATGACATTTCTCCTCAGGACGTCTTTGTACTGCATACATTCAAAGATAATTTGTCGGGTCTTCGCAGTGTAGCTGCTCAAATGAAATCTTTCTCGCAAAGTGATTCCGTGATTTTGCTGGTCGAGCCTTGCGAAGTGATGACTGTTTCATGTGTAGACAAGCAGTTGAGTGTGCTTCATATGGCGTCGCGATTGTCCAAGAATGAGCCTATTAGCCATGTATTAGTGTTCAGAAGATCTTTATGGTTTAAGTATTTCTTATCGTCGATAGATTGGACATAGAAGGTTTCTTTTCGGTAATTTTTTGTTGCAATTGAATGAAATTACAGAAAAAACAAAAAGAAAGCTTTAATTTTTTATTGAAAAAATGCAATTTTACTTTTTCTTCTTTTTTGAAGTCTTTTTAGTTGCTTTCTTTGTTGTTTTCTTAGCTGATTTCTTTTTCGCCATTTTTTTTTGTACTTCCATCCGTGCTCGTCGAGGTTTCGAAGAACACAAATAAATAATAGATTCTTATGGTGTTTCTTGCTTAAATGTTTTCTTATATTTTCATTTTTAGAAAATTTCTAAAAATATTTTTTGAAACTTGCAAAAAGCGTAAAAAATTTAGAAAAAAATTATTTGATTACAATTCCTGGTTCTTTCTTTGCAAATGAGAACGCGTGCGACAATTGTTGCGCATTTATTGCATATAATTCGTACAAAGGTTGTCCTTTTTTGACTTTATCCTTGACGTGAACCTTCAAAAATACGCCTGCGCCTTTCTTTGATGGTGCGCCAAGTAATTTTGCGATTCGTGAGACGCCTTTATTGTCGATAGTCGTGATGGTTCCACTCTTTGGAGCAAGATATTCTTTCTTGAACTTGCCGATGCTGATTTTTTTTGCGTCAACAGGCCAAATCATCGGTCCTTGTACTTTGATAATTTGTACAAACTTCTTGTAGGCGAGTCCAGAATCGAAAATTTGTCGAGCACGAATGTGTCCTTTCCCTTTTTTTGATTCGCCAATCATCTCAAAAATCTCGCCAGCGACATATATTGACTTTTCTTTGAGTTGTTTTGAACCGCGAGGATCATTTTGAAGCGTCCAAAGTATGTCTCGTGCTTCCAACGCTGGTCCGATGCCATTTCCGATGGGCTGCGAGCCGTCTGTGATGAGGACTTTGACTTTCATACCCAGCATACGTCCGATTTTCTCGAATTTATTCTTGAGAAGCACTGCGCGGTCCATTCTCTCGATTTTTGCACCGGTTCCAAGCGGAATATCAATCATGACGTGTGTGGAATTCACAGATTTTTTCTTGGCAAGGATACTTGCGATGAGTTGACCGACAGGGTCAAGTGACATTGGGTGTTCGACTCTGATGATTTTGTCGTCGGCAGGTGCTAAATCTAAGGATCCGCCCCACACAAGGCAAGCGTTTGCGGCATTCAAAGTCTTTTTCATTTGCGCCATCGACAGACTGACGTTGCAAAGCACTTCCATTGTATCGCTAGTACCAGCGGGACTTGTAATTGATCGTGAACTGGTCTTTGGCATTAGATATCCTGCCGCCGCGACAATCGGAACGACGAGTGCCGTCGTACGGTTGGCTGCGACACCGCCTATGCAGTGTTTGTCGACAACAATTGATCGTTTCTTGACTTTTCTAGGAGTGTAATTGAACTTTTTGCCGCTCAGAAGCATAGCGCGTGTTAGTGAGGCAACTTCGTTGTCTGTTAGCTC
>DATGWN010000066.1:0-12467 GCA_035299465.1 Acidobacteriota bacterium
TTCTCCGGGTTTGTATAAAGTGGCGCCTGGCAACGTCAATGTTGTCGTAACGTCAGCTTCAGAAGGTTTCATTGTGCTGGAAGCTAGTGTTTCTGGCGCCAACGGTATTTCGCATGTTTCTGGACGCTCACATGTTTCTACGACGATGGATCACGTCATCGGATATACGCTCGACACTATTGCAGCTGTCGTTGTTTCGTCATCCGGTGAAAGATTGAAGTCAAGTGGTGTAAAATCTGTCATCGGCGATCCAAAGGTTACCGTGTTTGATGCTGCGGCAGCTGTCGTGGATTCAAACGACGATTGGGAAACACGGTCCGAAAAATCAAGAATAAGCGCGGTTGCCGGTTTGACAAGCAAGAAGGCAGCAGGACTCATTCATAGCGGTGGCGTTGGAGAGACTTTCACAGTGTCAGCAGTCGCTAACGAAGCCGAAGTCCTTGTTGGCGCGTTCTTTGCTGAATTGAAAACGACTACAACTGGTGGCGGTTCTGGGCCATGGACTCCACCGTCTGGCGCTAAAGATTATGTTATAGAAAGTACAGACTCCGTTACGTTCGAAGACAAGACACTTCAATCCGATACTACTCAGAATCTTTTCGTCCCTAACGACAAACCAAAATTCGCATATGGTAAATTGGAAGGAGATACGAATTACAAATATTATTCGTGTGGGGCCTTTACCACGGTAGATCAAGGAAAATTCCTTGAAACTATTCAGGCATCTACGTTCACAGATTTACTGACACCGATGCCTGCGGCAGGCGACGTATGTAAGAAAATTGGTGAATCGTATTGTTCTCCAAGCGGTTATTTCTCGAACAACTACTTTGGCAGTACTGACAAGAATGTGAAAGTCCGTGCTAGTCTTACTGGTGAAAAAGGATGTTGTCCGACAGGAATGTGTTATTCGTCTGGTGTTTGTAAAGCAAACAATGTTGTCGAAGGCGCAGCAAAATGTATGGATGGCGTCTGGGTCGCAACAACGAACAAGAAATATAGTCCGGATGGTACGGATGAAGGTTATTGTCCTCAAGCTAGCCAATGTCTTGTTTCATCTACAGGAACTGGAACGGCTACTGATCCTCGATGCATCGATGATGGTAAAACGTTCAAGGGCTATTATTGTGGAGCTGGAACATGGACATCGATGACTGCTGTAGTTGCTGATCAATTGACAAAGTTCGCTGCGTCAAAAGGGCATACGTCCGGTGTGTTATATTGCGATGAATATCCTGCAGTATTAGCATATATCGGCGCGGTTGGCGCAAAGAATCTAAATACGATTCTTAAGTGCGGCTCGACTGAGTCACTTGCAAGCGACTGCTTTACAAACTTCTGTGTGTTTGATCCCAAAGGCTCAGCAGCGCCATTTGTCGCTTCGTCCGTTCTCAAGCCTATCGATACAATCACTGATGTTTCTGTCGTCCTTTCAGGCGTGACTTGCAATAAAGCATCTACATCGCCAGAAAAATGTGGTGCGAGCAATTGGTATTTCAATGGTCGACTTGGAGTTCTTGTTTACTCTAAAGAAGGATTCTCTTTGTTCGGATGGGTATCCAACGTATGGAAGTCTATGGTGAGTACTGTCATTAACTTGTTCTCCAGCGCACCAGCTGATTCATCATTTAAACTTATTCCACAAAGTTCGCTATTCACGAAATTGTACTATAATACGATCACTGGATCTCAACCGCTCATCGCATTCTCTGAATCGAGAGGAAATGTCGGCGATTTGGAACCGAAGACGTATTATGTATTCTCTTACAAATTGCCAAAGACTGCGAGCTTTGATCTTTGCCGAATTGTCGATGCGCACAACAAAAAACTCTCTGCAACAGAGACGCCTGTGAGCTGCCAATACACGGATAATACTTATGTGATTGCTGGCGATGAATCGGCGTATGCACTGTGGAGTCCTCTCACTGCTGCATTACGGCTTGAGTGAAGATGAAATCAGGTCAAGTAAGTATTTTCATCGTTCTTTTTCTCATTTTAATTGCAATACTTGGTATCACACTTCACTTGATGTCTGAACGAAATAAGGATAAGGACAAGACTGCCCAGATTGCACAGCAAAAGGAAATTATCCAAAGCGTAAAATCTTTCTTGAATACATGTTTGGAAACGTCATCGGAATCTGCGATTGTTGATTTATTGGCACAAGGTGGTCGGTCTGCTGGCTCGACTACGGAGTTTGTTGAATATCCGGCGGCCGGTGGAACAAAAGTAGGATTTGGCATCGGGCTACGGTCGGATGCGCTTGGTGTGCCGACATACTTGCCATATACTGCGTTGGCTCAATCACGTCCAGTCTTACCAACAATATTTGATCCATCTTTTTCTGAAAAATTAAAATCAATTGGTGGCGCAGTTACTCTGACGAAATTATGCGACCGTTGGGGTTCTAACAGTCCGACCAACCCGAAAAAATTTTTGACGTGCGAATTAGCGACGTATGGTTTGGATAAAAAGACAATTCAGAACGTTCTTCAAGATGAAATTTTCAGCAGGACAAAATCCTGTATTGATGCAGGCATTGCGTCAAGTGAAGCCTTTGGCAATCTTAAATATTCGATGACGACAGAATCAAATGTCACTTTTACTGATGACGACGTACGAGTTCGACAATTGATTTCTGCAGAACTTGAAGCTATGCCTATTACTGCGGGATTTGAGGAAATTGTCGTCATAATCCCGGTAAGATTGAAGTACATGTATAACGCGATGTATTTCATACTTGATTCAGATGTGCGCGATCCATCTTTTGACAAATTGACGACGGCGTCGCTTGTCACAGGATGTAATTATTATGGAACGACAACTTGCTGGAAAGACGGTTTCATATTCAATGTGCACAAGAATGTCGATGTGGCAAACGCGATTGATGTTGTGGAACTTATTGACGATAAATCTCTTATCAACGGTCAACCGGTGCATTTCTATGCTGCCATAAAGAATAGAAGACCAGTCATTGACGTCATGGGCGATTCTGGACCCTTTGCAGCGTCTCGTGTCGATCCGTCTCTTGCAGACTATTATTACAAATATGATGCGACGATTACTTTGCGGCCACGTGTGTATGATTTCGACGAGGATCCTATGACTATCGAGTACTCTTCATGGTTAGGTGATTACTTTGATTGGTTCTCATCTAATTGCTGGGATGAAGTGGATACGGACGGAGATGGTTCTGTTGATTCTTACTCGAATTTCAGATATTATCAAGCGGGTTGCGTGAAAGTGAATCAAGGGGCAACACCAATAAACCATTGGCAAGAGTCAGACACATACAAGCTTGGCACGAATTGCGTCAGCGGTCCACTACCGGTTGCAGGAATGTGTGGTTCTGTTGAGTTGCCTTTAATAGATTATAAAGAGCAGCCATATTATCCAGAAGAAAGCGACGTGTTGGGACTGCATACGGTCAGAGTCAAAGTTTCTGATGGTCGGGGTCGATGGGATTATCAGGACGTTAACATAGTGGTCGGAACCGATTAACTGTATTTGTTGTGCTTATGCTTATAGAGCTGTATTTAGTGTATTTCTTGTCAGAATCTGCAAGGATTTGCTTTGGAGCGGAGATTCTGCTGTTTTTTTGATAATATTTGCTTTTCTTAATTTGTCGATGAGAACAAAGAGAAAAGTATTTAAAAGGAAAGGCCCGTTTTTTTATAAATTGGCAGGGGTTGCCAAAAAGGGGTAGATAGTGAATAGAAAATATTTGTTGATATTCTTTGTTTCACTTGTGTTCTCCATCCTTTTTGCAGGCGCTGTTCACGCGGAAATAGGTGCGTGCATAGAGCGAGCGACCCAAATCTGTGGCGATCAGATTGACCGTGCTCAGTGCGGTACTGGTACAACTGGTACTTTCACTTTTTTCGCAGGAAAAACTTGTGCACAACTTGTTCCAACTAATTGCTGCTGCATTGAAAGCGCAACAGAACCGTGGCAAGCACGAGTTATGTACGAATCTAATGTTTGCGGAAATTCACTTTATCCGGTATTCGCGGCAGGCAATGTTTATCCGACAGACGGACCATTGACTGCTGCGTCATGTGCAACGGCATGTGCACTTGCTGAAGAAGCAAACAATGGAAATAACGGCACGACGGGTGGTGGCGGTGGTGGCGGTGGTAGCGGCGATGAACCAGATAACGGTCCTGATCCTACTCCAAATGACTGCACTACTTGTACTGCATCAATTTCAGGTACAGTCACTGCATCATTCCCATTACCTAATCTAGTAATCGTCAAAGCTGTGAAGAGCGGATTCTCGACGTATGCAGTCGTTCAGGCAGATGGTACTTACAGTATCAGAAATCTTGCTGCAGGAACTTATTCAGTCAGTATCGATAGTACGGATTTTTATGCAGCGGCTCAATCAATTGTTCTTAATCTTGGTGAGCAGCGAACAAATGTTGATCTTGTTCTTCTTCCAAAAAATCTTTTGACAATCACTGGAAAAGTAAAGACTGCGGCGGGCGTAGGAATTTCACAGGCTATCGTGCAGGTTTCACAATTACCGATTGCGGTTATGGCTGCAACGGACGGTACATATACAGTAAAAATTCCAAATGCAAAATTGACTTCTTATACGTTGGTTGCAAGCGGTGCGACTATTTTCACTAAATCATTTGTCATTGCGGTACCGACAGGACAATCAACAATTACTCAAGATCTTATCGTGGACTTGAATACATGTGCAGGATCTATCCCGGCACCAGTGCTTACGTTAAACCATGTTAAAGGAGTTTCCTCGGTTCGATTAAACTGGAGTATGCCGACGTGTGCAAATCTCATCGATGGATATACAGTATTACGATGCGACGGCACGACTGCGACGTGTACAGACGCGCAATTCTTCCCAATTACTTCAGTTGGTTCAGGCGTTTTAACGGTCACGGATTCGTCCACTGCGTGGTCACGAACATATACTTACAAAGTTCTTGCAAGTTCAGGCGGACGTACAAGCGAATCTGCAAAAGTCCAAATTACGACTGGCGAAGTTGCATGTGCGGCGGTCACCGACACAAATTATTTCTGCTCAATAAATACGACGATGAGTCCAGCGCGCGATATCGCTGTGCGTTGTACCACAAATAACACTTTACAAGTCAAAGAAGTGTGTCCTTCAGCTTCAAAACCGACGTCAACGCTTTGTGTTGAGTCAGTCAACGCGAACGGCGATCCAGATGCATCATGTATTGCGCCGTCAGCATGTGGCGAGCACACATCTGCAAACCCATTTAGTCTTTACTATGATGAAGCTCTCTGTAACGCAAAGAGTACGACGTGTTATTATGACCGCGGCACTACTAGCGTCAACACGTGTCTTTCCTGCCAACCAATTATGACGTGTGGTTCATACGGCACAAAATCTGCGTGTGAAGCCGATAGATGTTATGCATCTAATGACGGTTGCCAATGGATACAGACAAACACAATCTTGAACACAGGTGTTTGTGTCGATAAGAAAAAGCCAAGTTGCACAGATTGCAACGCCGGAAATCTATGTGATGAAGATTCATGTAGAGCAATTTCAAGTTTAAGCGCATCCAAGTACGCATGCACATTTAGCGGCGGCGACTGTAAGAGTTGTGCACAGACATCATGTTATGGTCTTACAACGCAGACTGAATGTGGCGCTAGCGGCGGAACACTTAATTCTGCAACGAATGAACTTGCTCCGCCTAGTTCAAATTCGTGTAATCTACTTTCATGTAACTGGGTTGCAAATGCTTGTGTCAAAGATGCCGACGCAAACGGAATCGACGACTGTAGCATCCAACAAGGAACACAGACATTGTCGCAAACTGAATGCCGCTCGGACAAAGTGCCACCTGTTACATATGTATTCTTCCCAACAAACAGCAATCCTGCCAAGACGGACGCAACTATGCGATTTCTTGCACTTGATGAAGGAAAGACTGGCGCGTCACAAGTGAGTTCCACTCGCATCTGTATTACTGGGGGAACAAACGGTCCTTGTTCTGACGTAAACGCATACTCAAGACTTACTGATTATACATTCACAGTCAGCGGCACAAGTCTGACTCTTGATGGCAAGACTTATTCTCTTGAACCTGGAAGCTATACGCTCAAATATTACTCCATTGACAAAGCATGGAACCGTGAAATCGTTAAAGAATTCAGATTCAACATCACTAACACAATTGGAAATATCAGATTGTCATATCAAGTAATCCCTGGTGTTGTTCCGGGAGAAAAAGCAGATGTTCTTGTAAAAGTCGAAACTGACAGACCTGCACGATGTGTCTTGACTTTCTACGATTTGGCAAGCCAAGTTACTGCAGGAATGGAACCGATTCCAATTTCAACGCCGTTCGCGTTGTCCGCACAACAATTATTCTATGATAAAGTAGATGGTATTTACACAGTTAAGGCATCGTGTGTTGATGATATCGGAAATGAAGGCGTGCGATTACTTAATCCGGTCGCAGTATCATCTGATGGCAGAATTGTTGCAGTTTTCCCTCGAGGAATTGTCAACAATAGCGGCGTTCGAATCGAAGCGGTGACATCTGATGCGGTGGATTGCCGATGGTCAGAAACTGAATATAATTTCGTTGACATGACTAGTCCAGCCGACGTTCTCACTCGCACGCTTGCTGCAGATGGTACATACAGACACAGATCAGCTCTTATGACGTTCACTGAAGGACCGCACGACATTTTTGTCGCTTGTAATCATGATCCTGAATCAAATTATTTGTTGCAACTTGTCGTGGACACTCAATTGCCAACAGTACGATTTGAAACTCCTGCTGGCGCAGCGTATAATTTCACAAAGTGGCAACTTTCGGCAACATCTGCGCAATCGCTTCTTGCTCGTTGCACTGATCTTCCTGCACAAGGTTATGGTTGCGGATACATTGAATATTGTATTACGCCTCTCACACCTACGCCTTCACAATGCGTATTGAATAGAACAGTTGCGTACACAATCAATCCAGTGCCAATTCCATTACTTGAAACTTCTGCGTATGTGTGCGCGCGAGCGAAGGAAAACAATGTGACTGCGGGCGGCGGACGAGTTTCCCCAGTGACATGTAATTCTGTTCTTATCGATACTGCTGCGCCATACTTCATCCGGTCACGAGTTCCATCATCGGTCAGTCAACTCAGCCTTGATTCTGACTTTATCGTTATTGATCCTACTTACAAACTTGCTACAAAGGCACTTCCGATGGCTCGGGGACTTGATTCCGTTCGTGAATTCATTGAGTCGCCAACCGCATTCTCCGCAAATAATGCTGCAATGGGCGGGGTTATCACAGCTACACTGCCAGGTGTGACGAATGTCGCTACGCAACTCTCTGAGTTGACATATGAAGTGTTCTTGCGATACAGCGACGCAAATAATAATTACAAATTGATGGTTGAGCCGATATCAGGAACATCAAATCACAAAGTATCTATCATCCGAACAGCAAGCGGTACGCAAACTGTATTGAATTCAACTACTGTTAAATTGACTTCTACGACAATTCCATTTGCTTTCATCATCACTCGAGACTTCACTGAAGCGCGATTCGCAAGCGCTGTTGTTTCTGCATCATCGCCTGCACCGCTTCGCGGTACGCTTGGTGTGCGCGTAAGTGCAAACATTGGTGCACCAGTAGATGCGACTATCACAAATGTTGCCGCAAGCGATGTCGATATCGCAAGCTTGTTGACAATTTCGACGTACATCAATGGATTGCGAGTTGCGCAGACAACGGTACAATCAGGAACACCGCTTCCAATAACGACAATCCTTCCTGCGACTCTTGTCAATGGTCAAATTATTGACTTCAAAGTCAATGCAACGGATGCTGCAGGTCAATCGACGTCAATGTCATTCCCTGTCATCTATGACAAGGAAGGTCCACTTTTGACTGCAATCAAGTTCTATCCGACGACGACACAGACTAATAGCTCTTTCATCGAATATGGAACAGATGCGCGAGGTGTAGTGTTTGCAAGCGATAATGGCTTAGCATCTGCAACGGTTTCAATCGCCACTATTTTCCCAGGTCAAAATACGACTGTCACATTCACGAACGCAACTACGACAAACATCTCGGGCCTTATATCAACACGTTCCTTCCCTGAGGGCTATTCCGATGCTTGGGTTACAGTTACTGACGTATCTGGAAATCGTGCGAGCAAATCTTTTACTAATGCAATTCTTGTTCTGAGCACTAAGAATCCAAAGCGTCAAATCAACACCACGTCACCTCTGTATACAAAAGACACGACGCCAACGTTGAATATCACGGTTTCACCACAAGTAACTTGTAATGTTTCATATCTAGACGCAAACGGAGTTAGCCGAATTGATCGATTTGCACCAAGCGGCTCAACATTCCAAGAAGTCACTCTCTCAAATCCATTACCTGCGGTTGCTGATGGCGAGCTTGCATCTATGGTAACTATTTTCTGCAGCGATCTTGATGACCCGAGAGTCGATAACTGGGGTACTCGAGTCAAGGTAGTCGTTGATAATCAAGGTCCAGTTGTAGGATTCTACGCACGGTTCCCAGGCGATGTTGTGACTACGTTGGTCAATAGAACTCTCAAATCATACGTCGCACTCACAGAAGACGAATATTCGTTGCATGCTGTCGCTGATGAAAATGTCTTATGCTCATATATTCCTGTAAATAGTGCAGGCGATCCGATGGGCTCTGCGGTCAAGATGCTTAATGCATCTCGCGGACAATCGACTATGTATGATTCTGTCGCAGTCAAGCCTGCGGCGGGAGATAGCGTTTCTCGATTCTTACTCAGTTGCATCGATCAATCTGGTAATGATGCAGTTATCAAACGATATGTTACTGTCTCTGTAGAGAAAACGCACGAGCCGGTGCTCTTTGGAGTTTATCCAAGCGAGATGACAAATACAACTGCACCGATGATTTCGTTTAGAACTGTTCGAGATCTTGGATGTACTGCGATGGTCGATTCGTCTGCAGTCAATTTGAATTTTGTCTCCGGCGCATATCGCGGAACTGTTTCACCATCATTATCTCAAGGAACCCATTCGTTGATTATATCATGTAACGATCCGTCAGTCGGTGGCGCTACTGTCAAAAAGAGCTTCACATTCCCAATCGTTGTCGACACGGTCGCACCGCAAGTCACGATCACGCCTTCAACGAATTCAAACGGAGTCTACACATTTACATCAGTATCGACTGCTTCATTGACTGGAAACGTTTCAGAACCAGTATCTGCGGCTATCAGCGTGAACGGCGTTTTGATTGACAAACAATTATTGTCTGCTGGCTCATTCACATTGCCGATTCGAGTCGGACAAGGCATGTGGGATGTAGAAATTGCTTTCACAGATGCGGGAAATAATACTATAGTCGCCGCTCCGAAAATATACGTCGTTGACGAGAATTATGGATTTATCGTACCGCAGTGGATGGATCTTTACAAGGGACAAGCTGCATCCGTACGTGGTCTTAACGTCTTATTGAGTGCAAATCCTACTGCTGGATTGAGGGCTACTTTCACCGCTACGCCGGATAAGAAATTAGGTTCAACAGGATCGGTAGCCCCTACGACGCAGGAAAGTCTGTTCAGCTCTAATCGCTCACTTGCAACGCCATTCACATTGCCAACAACGCCAGGCATCTATGTCGGTAGAATTTCAATCGTCACAAACAATGGCTCCGTAAATCAGAAATCATTCACGTTCTCTGTGGACCCACTTACGGAAGTCGTCACTATCCACGCGCCGACACCAAAACGATCAGAAACATTATTGGTACAACAATTTAACATTTCAACAGAGTATCAAAACGTTATCACTGCGCAGACTATTGAGAATGTCAAACGACCTTCTGACGTTGTTGTCGACTTTAGCGAAAAGAAGATTATGCGCGGCGAGTATAAGCTCAGCGAAGGCTGGAGTAAGATTGTTGTCTCTGCGTTCAACGAACTTGGTCACACGGCTCAACGAGTAATCATGCAATTCTTCGACGCGCAACCGCCACAGATTGACGTTCGGTTGCTTAGCGGGCAGAATGGAGAGAGTCGAACTCCGTATCCTCAATTCCAAGTCACATTCACTAACGAGCCAGCGTTCCTTACATCAGCTGTCATCAAGTCTGCTACGGGTTCCTCATTCAACGTGAACAATTCTGCAAGCGTTGATCCGATCTCTAGCGTGAAATTGCAATCGGTTGCGCCACTTGTCGATGGTTCGTACAAGCTAATCCTTGTTGCACGCGACGTGTACGGAAATACAAACAGCGGTACTCCGTATGAGTTCCCATTCATTGTCAACAGAAAACCTACTGAAATCACAATCGTGTCGCCGGAATTCGGTCGTAAGGCTGCAAATCCAATGATACTTGTTGTAGGAACTGATAGACCGGCTCAGTGCCGATACGCTGGTGCAAATTCCACTCAAGCTCAATCATTTGCTACAATGTTTGCTATGATCGCATCAAACAATGCATCAATGCAAAATGCAACTCATTCAGCTACGTTCACACTTGGCGCTGAGAACTTCGTGTTTACATATCTAGTATCTTGTGTTGACGAGTATGGTATACAGGCGAATAAGACTATCGGTCTTGCAATCGATAGCCGAAAGCCAGTTATCACGCGACTTGCAACAACGAGCCCAGAGAATACAATCGTGGCGCCTCCGTTCGAAACGAACTTGACGGTTTCTACAAGTATTGAAGCACGATGTAAATACTCTATTGGCGCTGCACCGTATGCATCTATGACGGAGTTTAGCTCATTCCGAGCATTAGTTGCTACAGAGAACACGCAAAAAGTCAGCAACATGGAAGACAAGAAGACGTATGTCTACAATGTCCAATGTGAAAGTGCAGCAGGCGTATTATCTGAAGTTTCAACTGTCAGTGTCAAGGTCGATACTACTGCGCCACAACTTATCAAATTTAAGACTCCGGCTGCAAATGCTGCGTATAATTCAACATCCATCCCAGTCAAAGTCGTGACGAGCTTGCCAGTAATTGACGGCTCCTGTTCATGGGGCTTTAATGATGACTTTGATAAGACATTTGTCGTTGCTGCGAATAAGACAGAATTGACTGCAACACAGGTATTCAATGTCGGAGAAAATAGAATCGCCGCTAAATGCGCATTCAACGACGGTAAGGGCGGCACTCTTTCAGGCACAACAAGCATTTCATTCTACGTAGATACGACTGCCCCGGTAGCAAACGGTGTCACTGTTCCAGCGAATGTATCTGGTCCGAATGGCCGTTCCGTAATGCTTAGCGCCAAATTCAATTTCACAGATGAAGAGTCACCTATTGTATTGTACGAATATTCGATTGGTACTGCTGCATATCCAAGCACTGGCTGGAACGACACTCTTTCACAGATCACAGTACGCCGCGCTCAAGCTTCCAATTATGGTATGAACTTGACTGATGGGGAAACATACTTCTGGACTGTTCGAGCCACAAACAAAATAGGTTACGTTTCCAACTATATTTCAAGTAGCGGCACGCTTGTCAAGATAATCTCTACTAACAGAACAAATACATCAAATGAAACTATATATCCTCCATTGCCTCCACCAGGTTACGAAGATATCGATCCTGCGTGTCTTGACGACTCATGTGAAATTGTTGTCGAAGAGCCGCCGCAAGTCATAGAAGAACCTGTTGAAGAGCCGGACACTGATTTCCCGATCGAGGAACCTCCTGAAGAAGAGAAGGCAAGTGTTATCCCGTCAGGATTATGGTTCTTGCTTTTGGCATTGTTATTGATTGGCGGAGGACTCGGTTATGTCTATTACGGACAGTATGAACGTAAGAAACAGGCTCGCGAGCGAATACTATCTGCGCCTACTCAAATGGCTCCAATAGTCCAAACTCGACCGTTGACAGTTCAGGATAAGATCAAGAACGCACTTGCTACGAAATTACGTGAGCAGCGAATGGAACGTTCCAAGGAAAGAATCTTTGGTTCATTCGACACACCTGCTACTTCAGGCGATACAAAGAAGAGTTCGTATAAGTCGACTCTGAGTGATTTGTCAAAAGCATTTGACGCTAA
The DNA here is from genome assembly GCA_035299465.1 of Acidobacteriota bacterium. GTDB lineage: Archaea > Nanobdellota > Nanobdellia > Woesearchaeales > DATGWN01 > DATGWN01. The sequence continues at coordinate 12,061 of DATGWN010000066.1, forward strand.
GCCAAGTGCAACGCTATCAGGTGTTTCCACAGCTGCTGCTGCTTCCAAGGGTCCAGGTCTTGTTGCGTCGGCAGGAAATAAAGCCGGTAAATCCGATTCGCCTTTGAAGACTACAGATGCAAAGACGTCGCCGTCAGAGAAATCTTCTGCAGCAAAACCTTCTGAATCAAAATCATCGGAAACTAAGCCGGCTGAGTCTAAACCCTCTGATGCAAAACCATCGCTATCACCTTCGAAAGTTTCGGACATGAAAGTACCGGGCGCTAAACCAGCTGACGCTAAAACGCCATCGGCGGCTTCCGATTCAAAATCTGCAGAAGTTAAAAAAGATACGACTGCCAAGAAATAGTCAACCAAAAAATCAATTATTTCAAACTGTTTCGTTGAAACGTAAAAGACCAAAATAT
>DATGWN010000067.1:0-26899 GCA_035299465.1 Acidobacteriota bacterium
GATAGCAGGACCGCACTGTGCTTGTACCGAAGCAGCTGGCGACACCGACCCATCAGGCATCTTTACATATGACGTTTGTGGCTGTGGCGCAGTATCCAGTTTGACCGCACAGATATTTTCAATCCAGCCTGCCGGTGAGAAAGCTTTGAAGGCTTCGTCAACATTATTTCGCCATTCAGCAAGTTCTGCCTTGGAATAGAATAGTGGTGAAATCGAGCTCCATGCGCGTGACGCGCGTGAAAGATCGTTGAGAATCAATTCTGCTTGTCCAAGAGAATTCTGTGACGCCATAAGATCTTTGAACAAAGTTAAATCAGTATTCGCTTCTTTTTGTTTTGCACGAGTTTCGTCTGCACTCAAGCCTTTCTTTGCTTTTTCCATTGCTTCTTTAGCTGCAGGGGTATTACAATCTACTCTGGGCGGGCAACTCAATCCAAATAAACCCACCTTAAATTCATAGCCGTCGACTTTGACAGTCTTGACAGCACCTTCTTTGTCTAATGTATATTGTCGTTCAGAATTAGGAACCTTCGTACCCGTCGCATCATAATCTGCACCAGTCATAGTCTTTCTGTCAGCAGACGTAAGCAAATTACTGTACCCGTCCTTAGTCACTGAAACTGACTGTGTACGACCGTCGGAGTATGAATAATCAATATAATAGCCATTGCCAGCCGTTGATGCCAGCGATATGTAGTTCGGATTTTGACCAGATACTTCATTTAGCAATTTAGTGTACCCTGCCTCATCAAGTTTCGTCGTAGTCGTTATCGTAGCGATGCCTGGCGCAGATGCGGCAGATAATATCGGTATATTTAGTACTGCTCCGTTATTTTCAGAACGAGCATAGAAAGTACCTGCGACAACTGTGCCGCTCGGAGTTTTTGTTGACCATAAGTCTTTACCTTGTAATTGCACAACTGCATTATTACCTTTCTTAAGCTCATCAATCGCAGCTTTATTTTGTGCTTGGGTCATATCGACTGATGTTATGCCGCCAAGTGCAAGTGATGCAAGTATCCCATATTGGTTTGCTTCAGATACGCCTTGCGTCCAATCTCCAGTTATTTGCGTCTTATATAATTGCTGAGAGCCAGGAATCTTAAAGGAATAGTCTGTAACCGGCGGATTTTTGCCTTCCTTTATTGTTGTGATTATTTGAGTTCCAATTGTTACCTTAGTTGCAGTCCGAACATTGTCCCCTGTGCCCGTTTTCTTCACTTCCGTTATTGACTCAGGCGTTTTTGTAAAAGTTGATTCGGATAAAACTGATTTGCCGTCCACACTCATTTCTTTTTGTGACCATGTCATTTTACCGTCGACAATAGTAGGAACAGAGGACAAACCGAGTTTGTTGAAATTTTCAATGATGTAAGCTTCGGATTTCCCATTTGCAGCAGCTAAAGCGGAGACGACTTCTTTAGAAATTGTTTTCATATTTCCGTTTGTATCCATCAATTGTATTATTCCAGTCGATTTGTCGCCAACATATGAATAAACGCCATCTAGAATTGGCAAGTTGACTCCGCGAACTGTTGTCTCACCAACTGCAACTAACTTTCCGTTATTTGGTATCACAGTAGCTTGAGCTACGGTGAGGAACTTAAGATTTGTACCGTACGAACCGATTTCTGCACCAGCCTTGTCTGAAACTTTTCCCGTGACACCGTTGAAAGAATTACCTTGCGCATCTTTAATCGTCGCGCCTGCGGCCATTGCCTTGAAAATTTCTACGTCCGTAAATGTAGGTGAAACAGATGCAGTATTAGCTTTAAAATATTGTGGCACACTGAGCAATTGTATATTACCTGTACTCTGCCGGCCAGCCACAAAATCTGACGAAGGATCCTTCATGTTGAACTTAAACGTGAGTGGATCGTACTTTGCCCCAGTTTGTATTTCAACATTTCTTCTTTCGTCAGGCGTTAACTGCTTTTCAGGAGACTGTACCTCAGGATCATACCAGTCATCAATGTTTTCATCAGTAATGACTGCCTTATTTGCAACATTTGGAGATGACGGTGTCGGCGACACTATCTGAGTATACGATTTTATTGCATCAGCCGCCGCCGCATCAAAATTTGCTGCGTTCGTAGTTGTTGTATAAGGATAAGCGCTAAATATTGGACTTGGACCGGCCATGGTTTGCGCAGGTGTCTCCACTTCAATATCTACAGATTGTATTTTGTCGGTGACTCCAGCATTCTGAAAAGTGCCTTTCTCAGCAAATCCTTTTATTACTTTGACCCCATCGTCCAAATTTTTCCCAGACAATTGCCTTAAATCGCTACCAGCAGACGAGGTTGATACGTCTTGCCATCCATAGACGCCTGCTTTAGAGTATAACCAAGTTCCAGATTCAAATTTAATTTGGTAATCACTTAGTTTACCCTCAGCATTAAGTTCGAATTTAATGTTTGTACCAGCAAATACTATGCTTACCGACAATGCCGCCATACAAATAGTCAGTAAGAGGAGTATTACTTTTCTCATCTACAACCCCTCGCAATAATTGACGTTCATCATTTGATCATCATCGAATACATCACGGATTGCCATGATGTTTGCAACCATACCAAACACTTCTTGAGTCAGTCTCAGTGCAGCACAACCAAATTTCGCCGGACTGTATCCTGCCACACAAGGACCAATGCATAAACCAAGAGTCAGCGCAAATCCTGCAATAGCAAGCGGATCTGAGACAAGCGATTTGAACTGGTTGATGAAATAATTGTACACTGATAACACCGGTATCGAACTAAAGAACTGACCATACAAGTATTGGCATTCAGCATACGCTTTCGCTTCCTTACAAGCAGTCAACGGAATTCCATTCGGAACATCGTCACGGACGCATTTCGCATATCGGCATTTGATCTGGCGTTGTTTATCTAGATTTTTCAAGATGCCAGGAATACAAAGATTTAGAGTCGACCAAACCAAACTGTCATCAGTATTGATTTTATCAAAGCCGATGATACTTCCAGTACCATTACCCGCAAGCAAACTATTTGGCCGTGCACCAGCAATACCAGTCACTGCATTTCCAACTCTGTTCTGAACTGAGTTTTGTCCTGCAGCGCCAAAGCTCTCACCATTCGCAAGAGAACCATATATCGCGCCAGTCAGACTCCATTGACAATTAATGAACTGGCAAAATCCTTTGAAGACTCCCTTAAGAGGAATCTTAACCGCGTCACTTGACTTGTCTGCAGCAAGGCACAATTTGAGTGCGGATAATTTCATAGCGATTCCTGCTGGCGCAGTGTACACTGCAGCAGTCAATTTCTCACCAGTACTATCCATAAGCGCAGTCATTAACGTCCAAATCTGCATAATAGACATAATAGCAGAATAAAGAGTGCAAATCTTTCGAGCAAGGTCATACAACTTGCGGAATTTGTCAAGATACTTCATATTCTTCGCGTCAGCTAAAGCCGCATCAAGTTCTTGTTTGTATGAATCGCCGACGGAGCCCATCGATAAATTGTAGACTGAAAAATTCACCAAAATAGTTTCGACTTCTTTTGATACGTATGTATTTTCGACTTGTCCTGCAACATTGATATTACAAAGGAAGACAATATTTGGCTGAGTCAATTCAGCAGCTTTCGTTGTGAAATCAAGGACAACAACGGACGAATTCACGCTTCGCTGCTGTGAGAAATTCTGAAGGAATTTAGTATCGCCAGCGACTCGTGCGCTGGTAGCACTTGCACCAATACCATAACATGAATCCAAAGTTGCGGATAATACTTTTGCTCCAGTCTTTGGAACAATTGTGACAATTGCATATGCGCGTTGGTTCAAGTATTTTGAAGTTGTACCCTCGATACCTGCTGGCGTCAGTTTGACTTGGTGATTGAAATAACTCGTATTCGTATCTACTACCGTCTTGAGCGTTTGGATTCGCTGTGTTACAACGGAGACTGTATTTCCTGCAGCGTCCGTAAGATTGACAGTAACTGGGAAATTATACGGACCGCTTCCAATATTACCCGACGTAATGATACAATTGAGCGCAGAGCAAGTACCTGAAACTACACCTGTATCGAAATCTTTGAAATCTGCAGCATATGTGACGGCGCTCGAATCGTTAATGGATATGTTCAAGACCATTTTGCTTGCAGAAATAGGAGTGGAAAGTGGCACAGTGCTGATGGCTGAGACGCTGACAGGCAATACATACCGTGGAGCCGTACCATCAAAGACGATTGTCGCCGCATCGCCACGGATACTGTTACCGACATCATCGCTTCCCGTAACAGATATTGTTCGTTCCCCATCTGCGCCAGAAAGTGTGACATTCCAAGAACATTTCCATTCAGTGGACGAACTTGCTACGCAAATTGGATTACCAAACGTAGAACCGTCAATACTCAAAACTGCTTGTTTACGGAAAAGCCCGCTACCAGATTCTGTGAATAGTACATCAACGGTGCCTCTGCTGCCAATAAGTGGTTTAGTACCAAGAGTTTTTCCCGTGCTAAATGATTTAATGACTGGACCTGCGTCATCAACTTGAATAGATTGCGTTGCAGATGCCGTGCCGACATTGCCTTGTGCATCCGCAAAAGATACTGAAAGTGACAATGAAGCAGATTCTGAAAGTGTAATCTGTTGGCTTCGGCATTGTACACCGCTGCAAGATGCGCGCTCGACCTCTTCTCCGTTTACTTTGAAGACTACTGACGAAGGAACATAATCATTGGAGAATCGTGCTTCAACAAACGCGTTTAATCCGGAACCCGCAGGAACAGAAACGACCTTTGGTATAGAGTCCGTTCGTACCACGAGTGAATTTGCAACGAGTGTCGGCGGCGTTTTATCGATAGTGACAACATTACAATGTTGCGCGCTCAATCCTACTCGGTCTGTTGCTTTTGCACAAATTTGCTTGATACCTGACGGCAACGCTGGAGCCTCGACTTCAAACGTTTGTGAGAATGAACAACTCACAGGCATGGAAAGATTAGACGCGATGTTGGTTGATGTGCCGTTGTAGAATACTTCTACTTTTCGAACACCTGAGCATCGATTTCCATTTACTGCAGAAAGTGCAGTATCTGTAACTGTGATAGGGATTGTGAGATTTGGTCCGTTCTGTCTAATTGTTCCAACAACCACGGAAGGAGGAACTGAATCGATGACAAATGTACCTGTTCGTCGGTCTTCAATAGCAGACTTTGTCGAATCAGTGTACAACACCGCTTCGTATTGTTTGATGCCAGTGTCAGCAGCAGTCAAGGTTCGAGCAAGCGTACATCGCAGAATATCGAGCTCTTCGGTTGCCTCACACGATTGTATTGCAATATTGCCTATGAACAATCGCGGAACTATATCTGCAGGCGTTGCGCCAGGCGCAGAGACATTTATCACGCGAAGTATCGAATCACTTGGTTTAGCGTAATTATATACATCAGTATTACTGATTGTCGCAACTGATGCTATCGATGCCGCTGACGTGAGTGGCATAGATACAACGAGCGCAACTAAGAATAATGATATGATGACAATGTATTTCTTCAAATCAAAACGTGAAAAAGACGATCTACTCATCAGCAACCACCAAGACAGGCATAAGTCTGTTTAAATCTCTTTGGGCGATTTCATTATATTTACCAAGAACGTCCAAATCTTCGACGACAGGGCTTGCTAGCGTGCTAAAGTCAAACGCAGGCAATTTGAATAATATATAATCAGCCTGGTCAAGTTCTTCAGCCGTTACAGTCCATAATCGAGTCGTTTCATCAAGCGTAAGCATACCGGATGGATACTGTTGCATTCTTACTTCTGGAATTTCATAGGAACTGCCGAACAACCCGCCGCTTCTGCGAGTCTGTTTTGGTATGTATAATTCCTCGTCATTGAACAGTACGATTTCTACTTTGTATGTACCAGGAATTATGTCAACGGATAATGGTTGATCTGGGCCTAAGTCTGGATTCAATGCGACGAAACCTACATGCGGATTCGTTCCAACCGGAGCATCCAATTGTTCGATGGACAATGCCAACTGCTCTGTTGCTGCAAGGTTTGTGGATATCGAAGTCAGATTCCATTGGCCACCTTGTTTATAGATCATGTACTTTTGCAATTTGACTGGTTTTGTTCGAACCGGTTCTAGCGCTATAGATTCTTCGAATGTAAATGGTTCGTCAAGATCAGTTGAAATTGAGATTGATTTGGAACCGTAACCGAATTTTTGGACGAGTAAGAAACCGCCTGCACAAATTGGCATTTTTGAACTGATACTGCCACTTCTGCCAGTGACTCCTACTGCGCAACTCAAATCGCCGCACGCAAACGTCAATGACGCATCATCAAGATTTTGACCCGTTTTAGCGTCGATGACCTTGCCACTCACAAGTCCTGAATTCATTTGGTCGGCTTCACATAAGTATGATTCTGGAATCGCAGAATCGTCCGCGAATAATGGCTCACCGACAACTTGCGAATTATTCGCATCGTTGAAAGATCCAAGCTCTATAACCTGATTAAACTGCGTCGTATAACGAGTATAATTCAATGACATCGGTTCGTTCTCTCGCACGTTTGATTCAAGACCGAATGAGAACGTATACCCCTTGCCTTTGAGCGCATCAGGGTTCGTCATGACAACTCTGACTGGGAATGAGACATCATAATATGACTGGAATTGGTGCAACCCAAAGAATGGGAAGAAGTCGACTGTCATCGAGTTTGGTTTGATCAATTCACCGTCAGCGTTGATATTGAAATAGATTGGCCAATCCAAGTATTCGAAATACACGTTCATCTTGTCAGAGCCGAATTTCTTTGCGGCAAGCGTTGCGTCAAATGGAACGACGGCGTTCGTATAGATTCGCTGCGTGACTCGTTGCACACTCGGGTCAGAAATATCAGACATATCAAATCCGACGTAATTCTTCGTACCATTGACCTGGATCATACCCACATAACCGCTCAATAATTCTGCAACTCGTGCTTTTACCTGACTCTTGATCCAAAACACAGTGTTGACATATTCGTTTCGTGAATCGGAGAACGGCGGTAATCGACGAGAATCAACGCCAGTATAATAACCTAGAATTTCTACAAAGTGTTTGTCGATAAATCCGTAAGAACGTTCCGCAGCAGTCAAGACTTGCGCAAACTCATACATTTTCTTGAATGGTACATCCATGTCCGAAATAAATCGAGTCATTTCTTGGGTCTTTTCACCGCTACTTGCAATCAAATCATAATATGCAACCACGCGCACATCGTCGTCTCGGAATAATACATCGACAAGAGGCAATGAGCGCTCATCGACTCGATAGCCTGATGCAACCAACGGTTGGAACGAGTCAATGCATGTCACAAGCTGTTCAGAAATATATGATTCTAATTGGAACTCTATTGAACGAGCAGAAGTACCTTCAAGTGGCGGAACTGCAACTTCGAATGCGCAATTCGCTTCGCAATTATTTCGTGACTTTAGATAGTGCCAATACGGCGTAACTGTCTGCGTACCTTCAAGCGCGACAAAACCAGATGCCGACGTAGGGTCGAGTTCGTTTGTCGTTATGCCCGACGCGCGAGTATCAATGTATCCACCCTGTGAACCTGCCAATGTCAGTGCATCTTCAGAAGTAGACGCAAGACACGATTCGACATAATCACGCACAACCAAGAATTCTTCAGAAATGGGTTCTCGAGTGACTTCAGCTTCATATGAAGACATCATGAAGACAACGCCGATGATTAAGACTAAGACAGCTCCAACTATGATAAATATGGATACCTGACCCTTAAAACCCAACCCATTCACCTTTTTATAAATAACCCGCCGAAACGGTATATAAATATTTCGACGGCTAATCGTCGAGTCCTTTCCGGCTACACAAAAAGCGCGTTTTTTTCGTCGCGCTCACGCGTTTTCATGTTTTTTCCAAATAATCTAGAAATATTCGAGATTTGACCGAGGAATTTTCTGATAATTCATCCAACCTCATTAATCAGACTTCTGCGCACATATCCTCATGCGAACAAACGCATGGAGAAAACATGAGTAAAGGAATTTACGTCGTATTGACAAGAAATTATCCAGACGCAGACAAAGTAGAATCATTGGGTCTTGATGGCCAAAAATATCCATCACGAGGATTGACACGATTCTTGCACGAATCGAAGTTGACTGGAACAATCAACGACGTCATCGATATGCTGGTCAACGCAAAGCCCGACGAACTCAACGCAACTTATACGCAAGAAGAAGCAACGCTTGCAGAAGATTGCAAGACATTACGCAGTAAGCCAAATATGAAAGTAGCGTTCGGCAAAGACGGCGTGTACGAAACAAAGACATACTCACTCACCGAGCCAATTTCAATGGGATACGCCAACATCCACCGAAGAAATATCGCGCGCGGACCAAGTCAATCCGGTGAATACAAATCGCTTGAAATGGCGCTTGAAGCAGATCTAGGTGGTGGACGTGCTTAATTTTTTAGACCCCAAAAGGGTCACCTTTCCTTCTTTCAGACCGATACAGGCATCACGTAGTCCGTTGCCCTATCGCATCCCAAGTCTAAGAAGCACATCTCACGTCGCCTTTGGAATCAGCCCACAGCCAATATACGTATCGGAGCCCGTAGTGCATCCGTGGACAAAGATACTAGCCAATACCACACTTCTTTTGTATGCAAATAGACTCTACGCGCCCACTGACGAGAAAACAGGCATTAAATACAATGATCAGCACTATGCCTTTTTCGATTCAGCACCAAAATATATTGCCGCATTCAGTAAAACAAACTCTGCAAACACTTCTACATTCCTCAAAAAAGTCATGCATCTCTATGTGCATCGCAAAGACATCTCGCGCGAGTTTAATGAAACGCAAACCGTAGAGCCAACAATTACCAATCCCCTTGCAGGGAATTGCGCGTATGCGATTTCTAAACATCTCATCGAATCTCTTGCGCCAACGCTGCTGTGGTCGCCACATTCGATTGATGGAACCTTTTATGCAAGAAATGGGATCGTAACGCCAGATTGGAATGCCGTTACGCACGAAACAATCATCCTTCCTGAAAAAAAAGTGCACGGTGAAGAAAATATCGAATGTGAACGCATCAGCGACAATACATTTCGCCTGATCTCAAAATTGTCCCAGTACACCGCAACTACACCTGACAATACATATCGCTTTGACCCGTGCACACTTGGGTACGAATTAGAAATAAGTTCTCAGCAAGTCACCGTAAAAAAATATCCATATGTCCTTTCACCTCCTAATTATGAACATTTTTTTGTCAAAGGCGACAACTCAATTTGCTTTGGCAGCGACGCTAGATTCTATGATCTAAAAACATCCCTCTATCAAAGAAACGACATCAAGCAATCTGACCTAGCCGACCGTCTCGCACAATCGTTCGGCCACGCAAAGCGCACCCTTATTCACGGCTATAACAGCCGAAACATCATTCCAGCCACAGGCACGCACGCACTTGCACACCGGGTGATTCAATGACGTATCTGGATGCAAACATCGCTGCGATTGGCAAGTCTGCAGTACAGAACCTGCAGAGTATGCGACCCCTCGTAATTGGAAAAGATCTCGCAACTGACTATGCGATGTTTTGCCTCGCAGGATTAGGCTGCAGACAAATGATGCAGTTCGAATATGGCGGCGCAACTGCATTCGACGCGTGTGGACACGATTACAAATATGCGTCCAAGAACGAAGCGCTTTGGAAAACATTGACACCATATTGCGATGTGACATCGTTCCAGGGCATTGCACTGCAAGATGCTATCGAACAATACAAGCCGACCTGCATCATCAACGCTACGCAATCTACAACAAAATGTTCAATTCCGCAAATTAATATTGCGACAAACCAATATCAGACTACAATCAGTAGAGACACCATCGACATCTCTCGACGACAAAACCGCAGATCGAATCTGATGCAAGCGCTAAGCGGCATTCTTGCGGCTGACGAAATCAGAAAAATGTATTTTCTACATGCATCAAATGAACAGTCCATCAAGCATAACTTGAAAATCGATCTGCAAAATCTCCGCACGCCTGCAACCATGTACGAAACTGAAATCGCACATGCAACCATTATTGGATGCGGAGGCATCGGAACATATTGCGCAGCAGCCCTTGCGCTTAACAACACAAAAAATATCCATCTCATCGATGCTGACACCGTCGAGCAGACGAACTTGAATAGACAAATTTTCTATGCAAATCACATCGGTAAATCCAAAGCACAAGCACTCTCGCAAACGCTGAGAAAAGCATTTCCAAATACGCAGTGGTCGTCCACACAGGATTTTATAAGACGAGACACTGTCGATGCGCTTCTGCAAAAACACACGCGTGTCTTCTGCTGCACGGACAATTACGCATCCAGATTACTAGTTTCAAGATACTGCCAAACGCATGCAATCCCACTTGTCGAAGCCGGGTGCGACACGCAAATGGCTGGACTGTTTGCCTATATTCCAAATCAGACGCACACCGTCCATTGTGCAAGAAATCTCGTCGAAAAAGCAGCGCAGGAAGCCCGGATAAAAAAAGAGACATCATGCGCGCGCCAAGCGAATCCGTCCATCGTCATTCCAAACGCAGTCATCGGTACGATGATGCCTTTTGCACTTGATCGTCTCGTCGTCAATCAGAAATTCGAACCGTTCACGAAAAACGTTCTCATCTATAATTCTCTTGTCAATAAAAAATTTCTTTTTCAGTCTGCGAGGGTATGTACATGTCAAACTTTCGAACGCCAATAACAAAAAACAACGGCAGAAAAGTGCCGCTAGAAATAGTACTTCCTACGAAAAACATCATCAGTCTGCACATGGATTATCGCATAGCACAAATGGCAAACTATGTCTGTGAACGCGTCAGTCAAAAAGCGACTCATCCTGTCGAAATCGGATTTCTCTTCGGGGGACGTGTCACGACCACTCGTAGAAATGACGTCGCTTATAATCAAATATATATCGATGACATCTATATTCCTCGTCAGCAAAGAATAACACAGACGACGTTCAATCTGGATTCTGCAGGGAAACGAGAGGCCCGGACATATTTTCTCGATAAGCGGATGGTCGGAATCGGACACTCGCATGCGCGCTTTGACACGTTTCACTCCGACGTCGACCATGAAAATTGCAAGACGATGGTATACAGCGACAGTCTGCGTCTCCAACCAGGTATATCGTTAGACGAGAAAATAGTGCAAAGACAATGGCGCGAAGTCATCATGACCAATCCAACAAATCTTGCATGGCTACAACACCGCGCGCGGGTCCAAAAAAGCATTGCACGATACACATCGACGACACGAAACAATCATTCAGTGTCGGTGATACCAAGCTTAGTATTCAATGAAGCCGGCTCGCACATACATGCAATGCTTGCGTCATCCACATACTACAGGCTCGACAACGGACCAATTCTAAACGACTATGATATCCGACCCATCCCAGTTCAGTTCTTCAATAAAAACAAAGAAATCACTAGCGATGACAAACGACATATAGATTACAGAGTTTCACAAGTCCTCGCATACGAGCCGAATAAACACTTAAGAAAAGAAATTAAAAAATGAAAAAATTAATTGATTACGACAAGTCCGACTCGAGTGTCAGTTTGTCGCAATTTTGTATCGCGTCCAACCAAGAATTTGACACGTGAAGCCTCAGCGACTTTCGTGTGTTCTTCTTCAAGTGAGCCGTCAACCAAGACTGCGTAGACTACGCCTTCAAGGCTTTCAACAGTGGAAGCGAATTCTGCAAGTGGGACTTTACCAAGCAACTCGAGTTTTTCATCAAGCAATGCTGCGGCGTGGGAACCGACAAGATCGTCAAGTACTTTGACGAAAGTTTCAAGTTCTGAGTCGCTTGCACGTGGTGCGCCTGCTCGAGGTTCTTCTCGTCGCTCTTCGCGTCGTCCTTCGTCACGTCGACCGTTTCTGTCATTTCGTGAATCTCGAGAATCTCGGGAGTCGCGTCGATCGTTGTTTCTTGGAACATCAGCGCGGATTGGCTGTCGCAAGGATTCCTTGGATGCAAGTTCGCCCTTGAGTTGTTCTGGAGCGACTTTTGATCGTAATGCTTTGTGGATTTCCTTCATTGCAAGCTCTTCGACTTCTTTTCCGTCTGGAGCGCGTGCGATAAAGTCAATCTCTGTGACTGACATCAATTCTTTGATATTGAGAATTCCGCCACGGTCACCATCTACGAATACTGTGACTGTCTTTGCTTTACAAAGGTCAATCAAAGTCTGTGGGACGTTTGAACCGTTCATTGCGATAGCGTTCTTGAAGCCGTGTTTGAGCAAGTTCAAGACGTCTGCTCGACCTTCGACTACGATGATTTCATCGGAATCGTCGATTGCTGGACCACAAGGGAGTTTATCCTTACCGTATGCTTGGACTTCCATGACACGGACAGATTCTGTGACTGCTTCTGCAATCTCCTGTGAGTCTGGCATGACTGTGTCTGTAAGCATTCGTAAGAGTTCCTTTGCTCTTTCGATAACTTGGTTTCTCTTGGATATTCGTACGTCTTCGATACTTTTGACAAGGATCTTGGAGTTACACGGACCGATTCGCTCGATGATTTCAAGCGCTGCAGCCACAATGACTGTTTCGGCTTTGTCAAGAGATGACGGGATGATGATTTCACCATTCGTCTTACCGACTTTTGCTTCTGTGTTCACTTCGATTCGACCAATTCGGCCGCTTCGTTGCAATTCACGTAATTCTAAATCAGAACCGAGTAAACCTTCAGTTTGTCCGAAGATTGCACCAATAATGTCTGGTCTGTCAACAACACCATCAATCTGAATTGAAGCGTGAATAATGTATTTCCCTGAAACTGGACTAATTTTTGCCATATGTAAACCTCTTTACCTATGATTTCTATTTTATTTCTGTGGCCTGTCTGGGTTCATGGTGTGTACATCGAACGTAGCAATGTACACGTCAGGCAATTAATCCGTTAGAAAAATCCTAGCTACACTAATCAATGTGCCAAAATGGCAATGGAATCATATTGAATTGAAGCGATGTGTCACGCATCGTGTGTAAGTGTAAAGGCCCGGTTCACTAACCATTGAGTTCGTTGCGTGGCATTGAATATGCCATATGCTCCCTCAAGTACTCTCGTGACGGGCCGGTAGCGAATGGAATATTCGTAACGGTTCGTAGCTGTCACATACGTTTTATTTGTTTGTCACCCAAATGTGTAAGTTTGATTGAGTTAAAGGGTAGTTATAACCTTAAAAAGGTTTCGTTAAATCATTTATAAATGAACAGACGCCATGTGAAGCACGCCGCAACCTTTAACTCTAATCCAAAATGCATAATAAAGCACAAATAATGGACAAATACGTCCCAAAATCTTACCCAAAAACCTTGCGCCATACGAATTTCTTATAAATAGACACACCTAATGCTGCGCCAATGAGTAAAACAGCACATACACAAAAGCCAGTGGACAATCCGCTGGATACAATGTCAACATGGCACACTATAATATACTATCTGGGGATTGTAGCAAGTATCGGTGTCCTGTTTGTGTGGCTATTGATCTTAATGTCCTGGCTTTTATTCAAAGATTCTGACCCAACAACATATTATTCAATCAAAAAAGCCGTTTTTCTACTACTTGGATATCTGACTTTGATCATCATCGCAGCAGTATTGTGGAACTTGGGCTAAAAGAAAATTCAAAAAACTGAAGAAAAAAATGTAGCTATAATTATAGCCGCATTTAGTTATATTTTATTTCGACAGTCGACATAAGCCCAGCGACATATGCTTGCTGAAGCTGATTCGCCTGATCAGAAATAAGTTGGTTTCTCAATTGGTCTCGTACTTGCGCGTACGAAAGCATACCTGCCGCCGCCTTCGCATACGTCGTGATCAAGTGATATCCGTACGGACTTTCGACTGGACCCACAACAGTGCCGACTTGTGCTGAGAACGCAGCATTTTCAAATTCAGGAACTGTCTGACCTTTGTAAATGACACCCAAATCTCCGCCATTTACAGCAGAACCCGAGTCATCAGAATATTGTCGTGCCACGTCGCCAAATGCCGCTTTTGCATCTTTAAGCTGTGTAATCAAAGCCAATGCTTCCGCTTTTGTTCGGTTCTGAACACAACCAAGCGCACCAGCATAACAGATCAAAATATGTTTGACCGAAGCAGATTCTGGAACCAAGAATGATTGCTGATATTGTACATACATTTGTTGAAGCTGCTCTTCAGAAACAGAAACTTTGCCGAAGACCTCTTGATTGATCAAACCTTGCAATGTGACATCATCTCGCAACGTCTCTTTGAGTTTGACCATGAATTCGTCTTTAGTCATTCCTTCAGTCTGAAGTTGCTTAGTGAGATTCTCCTCGCCAAATGCCGCGACAAGTTGTGCGTATTGCGTATCAGCCAATTCTTGTATTTGTGCGTCCGTGAAAGTGATTCCAATCGAACGAGCCTGAGCAAGAAGCACTTCTTTTGTAACAAGCTGTCGTGCGACATCTTGTCGTGAAATATTTACTCCTTGAGCAGCTGCTTGCTGAAGGATCATATTGACATCTTCAGTCGTCGCAGTGAGTGTTTCGCCTTTGTACACCGCTTTTGCTTCGACACCGTTGTTAGATATCAAAATATACGCCAACCATGCACCGAATAAGATGACTACAACTGCTATAATATAGATTAGATAACGTTTAGATTTATGTGAAATTTTATCTGACATGTAATACCCCCTGTACAGCGCATCCAATATGAGTTTAATAAACCTTTCGTAACGGACATCCACACACTAATTGTCGACGAGAAAAAACCAAAAAAGCGCCCAGATACGTCATTAGATTCGATCATTCTACCTATTCATGTGTGCTGCGTGTAACCATACGGCATCATACAGGACATGAAAAACCACTCGACGAGATTAACACAACATTTATAAAGGTAGTAAAGAAAGAAATAGAAAAAAGAGGAAACTCCTATGTTCAAGCGAGAATGGATAAACATCTTCGCGCTGGTGCTATTTTTAGCATTCGCGATCTACTTTGACTCAATAGCTGTCAGAGATCCAGCAACAGGCGAAATAGTCACCGCATACGATTCTGCAGGTAAGATTGCAGACACTGCATCCAGAGCATTTGCGGTATACATGCTTCCTGTCGCTGCATTAATATTATACACACTATCTGTATTCGTTTCAAATGCAAGCGTCTACAAAATACATCTTGACAGATTCTTCGAGAAATTCTTCTCATTCAAGTTGACATTCATCTTCCTTATGTTCGCACTGTATGCATCACGCGTACTTGTAAACCAAGGTCGAGTCGAATGGGAACAAAACATTCTCGTAGCGATTCTATCAGCAGCATTCTTCTACATGGGCTACGTCTTTGACCACTTAAAGTCAAACTACTTCGCACCATGGATCAAAGGACGAAACAAAATGTGGGAAGATACACACCACATCGGAACATGGCTGTTCTACATCTGCGGCGCATTCATCCTCTTTGCACTTGTGCCAGCATACAAGAACTTCCTGATATTCATTATCAGCGTTCCATTGTTCTGCATCCTCATCATGATTGTGCTCTACAGTTACATCATTTTCAAAAAAGAGCACCATCTCAGATAGAATGCTTCGAATCTATATTTTTTCTTTTATTGGAATTCTTTCATTTTATTGTCTAAAACACATGGAAGCTCAGTTCCATAAAGCATACGATATTGCGCACCGTGCACGCTTGGAAACCATCAATAGAACGCATAAAGACTTTGCCAAAGTACAAGCACTCAACGTATATGAAAGCCAGCGCACGCAAGCATTGGCGGAAGCGGTCACGCGAAATCCTCACGATAAATCCCTTCATGGCCACGCATGGCTCTATCGCCTGTGTGCAACACTTTTGGTCATTAGCACCGTATTTTTGTGCGTAGACGTCCTTTTACTTCTTGGCGCACGATTCGGGTAAACAACCAATCTGTCTTCCATTACTTTTTTAACCTCATATTTCCTACCAATGACTATGACACACACACTACCACAACTGCCGTATGCATACAACGCGCTTGAACCAATCTTTGACGAAACGACGATGAAAATCCACCATACCAAGCATCATCAGACGTACGTGGATAAGCTCAACGCAGCGCTCGCAAATCACGCTGACCTTCAGAAAAAAGAACTTGTCTGGTTACTTGAAAACATCAATGCAGTGCCAGAAGCCATCCGAAGTGCCGTCCAAAATCACGGAGGCGGACATCATAACCACTCATTGTTCTGGACATTGTTATCTCCAACGCCACAAGAATGCTCAGGTAAGATCAAAACAGAAATCGACAAAACATTCGGCAGTTTTGACAAATTCAAAGAACAATTCGTCGCTGCAGCAACAAATCGATTCGGCTCAGGCTGGGCATGGCTTGTCAAATCCAAAGATGGTAAGTTAGAAGTCATCAGCACGGCAAACCAAGACAGTCCGCTTATGCAAAGCAAAAAACCAGTTCTTGGCCTTGACGTTTGGGAACACGCATACTATCTCAAATACCAGAATAGACGCCCAGAATACATCGAGAATTTCTTCAAGTTGATCAATTGGAAGAAAGTCAACGAACTGCTTGGCTAATTTTTTTCTTTCTTAGCGTACAATCGCTGCGCTACAATTTGCTTTTCTCCCCGAAAATCTTCAATCTGTCCGATCACAGTCACATTTGAACCCACATCCAATTGCGCACTCTCAAGCACCGTCACGGTAACAGGCATAAGCGCAAGAATAGTAACCCGAGACGATGCATTCGTCACTCGAACGGACTTTACCATGCCTGAAAGCTGAACAACACCAGACTGCTCTACAGTAGGATCGCCGATGAAGTCATCATAGGTGTACGAGGATAACAAAAATAAGAGCAAAAAAATGCCAACAACACTGCAACCCAATGCAAAACGTAGCACGTCCGATTCGTTCATCTACCTAAAAGACAGTATTTATTTCAAAAGAACTACTCACGGCGAGCCGAAATAAAACAAGATCCAGCCAGAACAATCGGTGCCAATCCTAATTAATTTCCGGCTTCAGGTAAATGTCGAAACGATTTTACCCCGTCGTAATACCACATTTCTGGCTCGAAAACGAGTGATTTGAATGTTGGCTTCGTATCGACTTTTGGCCGATACAAAGGAAGTCCCGATGCAACACTGAGCGACTGTATGAATTGTTCGAAAGCGTCGTCCAAGAACAAACGCCCCTTGTTATAAGTTGCAAATTGTGCAATTTGATTATCTTGCGTCAATGCAATCAACTTTCTACCGACGATTTTACCGTCACAGGTCGCATACAATACACGCTTGGACAGATCTAATGAGTTTACAATCGCGCTGTATGCATTACCGCCAGCAATCGACAAGCAGCTACCGTCTACAACAGCACCCATCAACGCAATTTTGTATGGATCAGTTTCGATATGGATTTTAATTGGTACATTAATTTGTGCGTATTTAGACTTTGATTCTGCTTTGTTCATTAACTGCACGTATTGACGTACTTGTATACTCAGATCGTCAAGGACTGCCGCACTTGCACCTTTTTGTCTAGCCGCCTCAACCGCGTGCGCGTATGGTACGCCAATCACATCAAGACCAAGCAATATCGATTCAATATTAGTTCCGAACCGTTCAATGTCTTGCATCAACTGTTCACGCGTTTGATATCCTGCAGAATATGATGCACAAAATCCGTTCAGCCACGGATCCATGCATATTCCTTTAGAAGATAGTTCGCAGACGAATGCAGCATTTTGACCCAGCGAAGAAACATCATATACATTGCCTTTGACTGCATGCGTAAGTAAATCTTCTGCAGCCTCTCTGACTTTTTCTCGCTCATTCATTGTCATACAAATCGCAACCAAATTTTTCTGTTCCAATGTTGGTTCGCTGACACTGATGCCAGTGATATCCTTGATTGCATACGTATATGCGTGCGTCATAAACTGCGTAAGAACACTATTTGCCTTCGTGCATATAATCTGCATTTCTTTTTCCTTGAGCCGCTCATATTGCAACAAAATCTGGGGTGGGAACTGAGGATCATAACATCCTCTTTGCATAGGCACCCCGAATTGCTCGTGCAAGGCTTTCTTCTTCGCAGCCAATTCGTTTAATGTGCGGTGAACAGCAACTTCATGTGACACAGGTCTACCTGCCAGAATTGCTTCATATGTTTCACACGCAGCGTACTGATAATTACTATTCTTTTGTAGGATACTATGATTCATAGAATCGTTCGCATGCGACATTGCCGCATTCAAGAAGGTGATAAGCTCTGGTTCAATAAAGAGCGGACGAACTGCACGATACGTACTTCTCGTCGTATAATACAGTCCTTTTTCAATAAGTTTGAACAGATCTAAACTCTCCAATTTATTCCAAACGTTGTGAGAATCAAACGCTTCTAAAACTAATCTCGACTTTTCCTTTTCTGCAATTACCTTTACCAATCGATGATGGTAATCATAATCTTCGCGACTATTTGAGGTTCCGATTGATGTGAGCATCTTTCGTTTCTTATGATCATCACTAAATCGACTCCACGTTCTTGGATGTGAAAACATTTCAAGATGGAATTTTGCATCATCCAGCGATAGATTGTTTTTGAGGATATCTACAAATAAAGCATCAAACTGGTCTGCAGGCAATTTCTTCTGTAATTCAATCAAGGAGGGAAGTAATCCAACAAAACACGCGATATCCGTTACTTTCTTGTCATAGGCGGTGTGAAAGAACGTACCGTTACCGAGAATTTCCTGAGCACGTGCAAATAACGGCGAACGATATAATCCATGATATTCTGGTTTAGAAAACTCAGTCACCACCCACTCCATCGGGCGTATCTTCGAATGCATACTAGGCTCACCGAGGATCTTATCGAATTCTGGAAGTCGCATATCAGCCATTCGTGCTTTGATAAGCACCGACGTATACTCGTACAAGTGTCGTATTTGCGCCACTGCTTTGAGTGAGTATGGGTCTTCAGATGTCAGTGAAACATTTGACGACGGTATCTCAAGCCGTTTCACTATGTCATCACGTTTCGCTGTGACAAGTACATCTGCCGCACCGACTCTGTTTAAAATTCTAAAGAGCTGACCGTGAATGACTTGACGAAACGTATCTCTTGAACCTTGCCACCAATAAAAATTTGATCTGCGTCGAAAAGTATTGATATATCCGGCAACTGCCATCCATTTATCCGCAGGCATTTGTTCCCAGTAGAATCTGCGCAACGTGTGAGACGGATATAATGCCTTTGCATGAACCTCATGATCGAATAAACTCTGAATGAATGGAGTAACATCTTGCTCAGAGAGCGGCGTGCCTGGCCACTGTTGCGCAACTGCTGTTGCTTTTCGTACATCTAAACCTACCGTAGAACCTCTAAAGTATGGATGTTCCGTTCCAGCAAATCGAGGCAACATTCGAATGAAGTCCACGACAGCGTTTGGCTGGTTGTATGCTAATCGCAGAATGTGACCCATCAGAGCATCACCCTCGTGGGCATCAACTAATTCCTCAGCGTCAATGCGCGGCATTTCAAGTAACATATCGTCCGTGACTAGTCCCTTCTGTCGCAAATACGCATCAAACATCGGCAGATGAGTAGAAAGCAACAGTAAATCTTGTGCGCTGAATCTGCTTTGCCAAAATGAACCAATTTGATTCTTCAAACGTATTTCAGACTCCTCGATCGTGAGTCCAACCGGAGCTGTCAACTTGTCATTTGCCTTTTCAAGCGTCCATTTTACATTATGCAAACGCTGCTCCAGTTCTTTACGCTCAGCATCATTCAAGTCTGACTGCAATGCAGATTCGAGTTTTTGTACTGCGGTAGTCAACACAGGAACAACCGACCTCGCTTGTCTGCGTCCATATGGCAATTTGACTAGTTCTTCCAGAATTTTGGGCAATGGCTGGCGCGTCTGTTTCCAAGAACCATTAACCATTTCGGCCATATCATCAGTCAACCGCTTCAGTGATGCAGGTAGCTTAGTACGATATTGATCCAAGTCACCAAAATTGCGAGAATACCACTCAATCTCAGAATCGTTTACATCAACTATTCTTTCAAGGAATGCTTCCTGGCTGATCGTGCGGGACATTGCTGAAGAAAAACAGATTTTATTTATAAATATTACTTATAATTAGTCACTCACCAGTAGCACCACAACACTGTTGAGCTGCAAACACTGCAAATCTACACAGCGTCCCACATAAACACAATAACCTTTATAAACGGACCCTTATTCCAGACAGTTAGGTGAAATAATATGACTGTACACCTTAAGAAACGAGAAATCATTGTAAAACGCGGCAGAAATCGCGCTCCACGAGCAAAAACATTCACTTCACTTGATGCTGCACAAGCTCACGCAAAAGCAAAAGGCTTCAAGAAATTTGAAATCACAAACCTTCGACTTGGACAAGGTGTCGAACCTAAGTTCCGAGTAGATGAATTGTAAATTTTTTCTTCTCATTACAAATCTGATAATAGATTACGTTGCTGTTGTAAACTGTATGTACTGACCAGATGATTTCTCTTTTGCACACCCGATTTATACCCCGACAGATAAGTAGGCGTACCAGTTACTGTAAACTGACCACCGTTCAAAGGCGAACCAACCGCCCGCAGGCCGTCCAACCATCCATCGAGTTCTTCCATTTCGTTTTCTAATCTTTTCAGTTTTTCCGGGGGCGTCTCAAGTCTAAACATACCTAATCCAGACCTACGTGTATCAGAATCCGCGCAAAGTCGACAAAGCTGATTATATGCAGGAATTTCCTGCTTAGTACGTTTTATTTCAGCTTCTTTTTCAGAAATCCAACGAGAAACAGTAGATCCCTCATGAGCCATATTTTTTCCAAAATAATCCTCAAGCATACACCTGCAGAAGCATTAAAGTTTAAATGCATTTACTCACTGGAACCAAAAGGGTAACAAAATTACAACCACCTTTTTATAAATAGGAAATCATTCTTCTACGCAATGGCAATACAAAACGGTTCCAAAGTATCAGTACATTACACAGGCAAACTCTCGGATGGATCTACATTTGACAGCTCCCTCACTCGCGGCGAACCGCTACAATTCACAATCGGCGAAAAACAAGTCATCAAAGGCTTTGAAGATGCATTAGTCGGCATGGACAAAGGCGACAAAAAGACAGTCAACATCCCAGCAGCTGAAGCATACGGCATGCCTGACGACCGATTGATGCAAGACGTCCCACGAGATCACTTGCCAAAAGACCAAGAACCACAAGTTGGCATGCTTCTAGGAATCCGCGCACCAGACGGAATGGAATTCCCTGCGCGAATCGCTAAAGTCACAGAAACAACAGTAACATTGGATCTCAACCATCCACTTGCTGGAAAAGACTTGACTTTCGAACTCGAAGTAGTCGAGTATTCTTAATTTTTTAATTCTTTTTCGTCATATTTTTTAATGCAGACATAAAAAGTACAGACATGTCCACGACATCGGCAACGATCGCAATATGTATCATAACATACATCGCGTTTGGTGCATTCCTCTATCTTGTGCAGACCAACGCCATCTTCCAACCAGACAATACCAATTTTAACGCGTGTAGCACCTTCAAAGATTCACAAAAGGTTGTCCACAACGGCACGAGAATGTATTACACGAATCACTCAGATACACTTGTCATCGTATTTCATGGCAATGCAGGTGCAGCGTGTGATAGATCGGCTCTGAAATCCATCCTCGACAACAACGACGTGTCAACTTTGTTCGTAGAATATACGGGCTATAGCGGCGACACGCAAAAACCATCTAGCGCGGCAATTCTCAAAAACGCGGATGACGCTGCTGCGTTTGCGAAATCACTGGCACCAAAAAAAATAATTATACTCAGCGAAAGTATTGGCAGCGGACCAGCGACATACCTTGCCAAAGAAAACCCGCATAAAATTATTCTTATGACGCCGTTCTCCCGTTTGAGCGATCTGACTCAGTCAAAATATCCTATTTACCCAACCAAGCTCTTGCTAAAACACTCGTTTGACAATATACATGCACTGCAAAATTATACCGGCGCCCTTGTTAGCATCCACGGCACAAATGACACAATAATTCCAATCAAATTCTCAAATAGACTCCTTGACGCAGCGAATACAGTGTCCGCCAAGAAATTGTACACAATAGAAGGCGCAGGTCATAACAATTTGCTGCACTATCAACAAACCATCAACGCTTTAAATGAAGAACTAAAAGGATAATACCATGAAACTCGTCCGCGACAAAATTCCACAGATCATGAAAAACAAAGGACTTACTCCGCGAACGCACATTGCGAATAAGGACGAATTTCTGGAACATCTCATAAAAAAACTTCAAGAAGAAGTGAAAGAGTTTACTAAGGACCCAAGTCACGAAGAATTGGCCGACGTGCTTGAAGTCATCGACGCCATACATACAAATAAATTCAAGAAAAGCAAAGTGCTAGCCGTCAAAAAGAAAAAACGACTTGAGCGCGGCGCGTTCAAAAAAAGAATCATACTAGAATAGAAAAGTTCGCTATTCGTTCTTAGAACAGTATACCCAAAAACCAGCGCGTTTACCAAGAACAGATACGTTTCCAAATACCGACTGCATATGCTCAGCAAGCGTCGAGCCACCTTTATTCTTTCGCGCCACTATCTGCAACGTACCCGACGGCTGCAAGAATTCCTTCGCCCGGGTAATCAATGAGAAACAAAGCTCCTTTCCTGCAGACTGCGGCGGATTCAAATATATCGCGTCAAACAGACCAGTGACATTTTGGTACCCATCTCCACAGACAACCGTCGTTCGGCTCTTATCAATAGAATTCTTCAAAATATTCTTGGACGTGTATTCACACGCGCGCTCATTTACATCAGTGAAGACGACACTCACCGTTGGATCGGACAACAAAAGTGAAATCCCAACAACGCCATATCCGCAACCAAGATCAAGTAAGCGACCAGACGCCGGAACGAATGCAGATTCAATAAGCGCACGGCTGCCAGTATCAATATGTTCACCAGAAAAAAGACCCGGCGCAGCGACTATAGTTACAACGCTAGATCTGACGTGCTCAGTGAAAACCGTTTCCGCCCCAGACGACGTCGGCTTTGACGTGTAATAGTGCTCAGTCATTCGACACATTTGACGTCACATTGGACGTCAAGTTCGTCGTCGCGTTCAGCGTATACGCAGCATCATTCATGATACCAGCGACGTGGAACATTAAACGATCAGACGCACGGACCAAATCTTCAGGCGTCGCACCTTGTACGATGACACATGTGCCAAGCGTCGAAATTCGAGTTTCGTTGCCGAGTTGGAATACGATAACGCCAGTTGATGCAGTGACATTGTCGCAATTCGCCACAGGCGCTGCACCAGTAGGATCTGCAGTAACAGCCGACATCGTATCCATATTCAAGATACCATATCGCTTACCAAGAACCTTACCGACTTCAATCGCACCAACAGCCGCTTTTTGAGGACCGTTCACATATGAATCCAGATTGCTTGCCAATGTAAGAATCATAGCCTTACGTCCTATAATAAATTTCCAAGTGTAATCAGGTATCGAAATATTTTCAAGTTCCCTTGGCGAATAGTATGATGTAAGGATGTATGCCGAATCGTTATGGATGATTCTTGTCTGCCATAGCGATTCCTTATCCGCTCGCGCAAAAACAAAATCACGATACATATAATTCAAATCACTTTCTTTGCCTGCCATCGTTTTTGCAACAGCATCATCGTATGTATATACATCACGGTTTGACGTCACAAATTGGACAGTGACAAGAACACCCACAACCAATAAGAGCATAACGCCAACTAGAATCAAAAAGCGTCGATTGTTTGCAGCAACTTCGCTTTGTAGTTTGATAAGCTCTTCTTTCGTAGGAGTCTTAGCTGCTTTCTTGCTCGGCTGCGTATCTGCGACAAAAGATAATGGCTGTTCGTCTTCCTCAACCATCTCAATTACTTTCTTTTTCTTTGCCATGACAACCACCTATTGAGTTGCGTTTGTGAAAGAAACGCCGTAATACTCATATCTGAAACGTTCAAGTGCGTACAAAAGATCTGCGCCGCTAAATCCTGTGATTTGCACACAATGTCCATTTGCATCTACACGAGTTTCGTTTGAAATGAATAACTCGATTGTTGGAGCACCAGAGACATTCAATGCAGACTGATTATCACATGAAAATTGATTTAATGTAGGATAATCCGCACTTGGCTCTTTGACACCAAAGTAGAAAGCTTTATTAGTCTGTTCTTGGCCGTCAGCGTATAATTGGAACAGTGCATAATCCATAAATGGCTTATATTCAACTGATGGCATAAATGATACTGCGATGAAAGGTGCAGCCGCAAGTCTGTCAATAGAAAATTTTGCAGAGTCAGTCAGAGTCACAGTCTCAACTTGCGATGGTAACGCGATGAAATTGTGTTTTTGATCATCAATCTTAGTCTGCCAGTAATTCATACCATCTGCGCTGATTTGTGAAAAACTGTAGCCGTATTCTTCAATTGAATTAGCGCCAGACAATCCACCGCCATAGTATAGGACAACGTACGCAAGGCTTGATCCGACAAGGATGAAAACCATAAGTAAACTGAATAATAGAGTCATTCTCTTACGAGATTTTTCGTGATGATCGACATTTTTTGAAAAGGAACTTCGCATAGGCTTTTTCATATAACACCGACGACTGGAACCTAATATTTGGTTTATAAAACTTTAGGAACACGACACACAATATACACAATCTTTAAAAAAGGAAGAACTGGTATACAACCTCATGAGTTGGTTTTCCGAGCTAGGGTTTTCATCATATCCACTTGACCCACGTAGCAATCCAGATTTAGTGGGCGTAGATAATGTAGAAGAAGAATTGATAGAATACATTATTCAGGGAAATATGTGTCTTTTATGCGGTTTTACAGGCAGCGGAAAGACAAGTATGCTCAAGAAAATCTCAAAATCTCCAAAACTCAAAAGCTACAAGTTCGTATTCATCAGCGCAGACGGCGTAAATAAGCAGTTCTTAGTGGATGACGCAATCAAAAGTTCCAAATCCCTAATTGATCTACTCACATTCAGAAAACCAAAGCGACTCATCGTTCTATTAGACGAATCGCATCTAGCAAACAGAATATTAACTGAATCTATCAAAAGCCGATGGAACTTCATCTACCCAGACGGCGAAAAGATGATTCAATCCGTTGTAGTAAGTCAAATCGAACCTCAGCTAGGTACAAATTTCTCAGGCTCATTCATGGACCGACTTGGCAAACGAATCGTTAAAATGCGACGCCTAGAGCCAAGCGAACTCGAGCAGGTACTTCGAAACCGGTTACAGACTCCTAAGAAGAACTATGTCGACGTCTTCGACAAGAAGGCACTTGATTTCCTCATCAAAAGCGCAGACGGCTCAGTACGTGCAATGCTAGAGTACACAAATGTCATTTTCCAAAAACTGCACGAAATGAAGGATGAACCTTTGAAAAATCCTAAATTCAAGATTGAAAAAACTGCAGTATTCAACTTGCTTGAAGCAGCCGGCCTCTCAACGCATGAAGAAGGCACGCAAAAAGGCACATTCGCAAAACTCCTTGACGACAAGAAACTTCGCCCTGCTATCGAGATGTTCGAACAATTCGGAACGCTCAGCGCAGTCACATTGGCCGAAAAGCTGGATGTCGAGAAGAAGAAAGCAACCGATATCATCAATGATTTGATCGGACAGGAAGGCCTAGTCGAATCACACATGGATGACGGCGAGCAGCAATACGTTCTTGCACCAAGATTGCGACATGAATTAATCAAAGCATAATTCTTTCTTAATTTTTCAAAAATTCAGAACAAAAAAACACAGAAAAAAATATATTTATTCCATCACAGTTTCGTTGACAAGTATAGTCTTCTCAACAAGGATGAATGGAGCATCGATAACAGATATTGATGAAAGCACAAGTCGTGGTCGATTGATTGTATCGCCGCTGAATCGGTAATATACACCACTGACATTGACTAATAACTCATCATCTCGCATCAAATCCATGTACGACTTTGGAATCTTTTCAAGCTTGATTTCGTTTCCGAATGCATCAGTAAGTATTGGTGTAGCGACGACAATCGTTCCGCTTCCATCTTTCACATACTTTGCAAAACCAATAGTCTGTATGTTCTGCCTGTCGTAAGACTCCACATCTTCAATGTAAGTAGTCAAATCAGGAATAAGCGGCACTTGTTCTTGGATTGTCTTTTCTACAGTAACGATTCGTTCCCGTAGTTGCGCCGGCTCAGGAGTCGGTGAAAGCTTCTCAGGCATTCCTGTGAATGCAATAATTGCCGCAACAACGATGATAACAATGACTGATACAATAAGAATAACATGATGATGTTCTTTTGGCGGATGGTAAGAAGGATCTTCTGGCGGAATCGGATATTTGTCCGCTTTTTCCGTTGATAGAGGCGCTACCGTCTGCTCAAGAGGAGTGTCCTGCATCGGTTCCTCGTTTGTGTCAGGTTTTGCGTGCTTTGCCACATGGGTTGAATCATGCGCTGTTGCATGCGATGCATCATGCGTATTCGCATGTTTCTCTTCATGCTTTGCGGATACAACGTGCTTTTCCACTTTGGCCTTGCGAGCTTGTTTCGCTTTTTTAGGAGCAGTTTTTTTCATATGTTCTCGAATTTTGGGTTGTCCAAAATATAAATTCTTCCTCTAACGGCGTATGATTATTGCGCCAGCCGAACAGTCATAGTGCGAACTGACTAATGCGATCAAATCCATGTTGCGCAATGCCTTGTTT
>DATGWN010000068.1:0-10333 GCA_035299465.1 Acidobacteriota bacterium
CATCCACACACAAAAACAGACCGTAACTTTTGACGAAAAAGACGTCTTTGAAGACCACGAAGCAGTCCTGCATGCCATCATGCACACGCTCATAGAATACGACCTGCAGCACATCGACTGCGTCGCCCATCATATTTTCCACGGCGGTTCATATACACAGCCAATGCAAGTCACAGACGGACTGATTCACACGCTGCACGACCTATCACCATTTGCGCCAAATGAGAACCCTTCTAGCATACTCACCATAATGGCCGCACAAAAAACATTCAGTAAAGCCATACAGATAGCAGTATTTGATACTTCCTTTCACCAGACGATGCCGCAAGCAAACTCGATGTACGCAATTCCAAAAGAATACCGCGACGAGGGTGTACGTAAATACGGATTTAACGGCATTACACACTCATGCGTTGCGAAGATGGCTAGAAAATCATTGTTAGAAAAAGACCACGAGCGCTATTACGCAAATAACAAGATCGTCAGCTGCGTACTGGATACGTCCGTAAGCATCTGCGCAATCGAGGATGGTAAAAGCATCAACGTCTCACAAGGATTCAGTCCGCTCACAGGACCGATGATGTCAACAAAGACCGGCGACATCGACCCCGCAGCACTTGCCTATATCTGCCGAAAACACAAAAAAAATATTGACACCGTGCTCATCCAACTCCAGAAAAAAGGGGGATTCTACTCGTTTATACAAAGTGGCGACATCGAAGAAGCATACAAACTTGCGAATGAAGGCTCAGTCGATGCACAAATCGCCATTGACAAATTCGTCAACGACTGCACGCGTTCCATCGCCGGCGCAATTGCCGACCTTAAAGGCGTCGACGCAGTCGCATTCTGCGGCGCATACATCCACGCAACTTGGCTACTTGCAAAAATCTGCAAAAAACTTGAATGCTTCAATATCTCAACGCAGCCAAAGATTCCAATGCTGACTGGCGATATGCTAGACATCACAGGCCCAGAATCCGCTGTCAACGTTTTCTTGTTCAAACCAAAAGAAGCCATTGAAATCGCGCGCGAAGCACGAAAGATTGCAGAACAAAAATAATCTGGCCAGGTAATATAGTTCTACAAGTATAGCAAATATTATCGTATAAGAAATATAATTGCCAATTACTCTTCATAATAGAAAGATAATACTGAGCCACGGCCTCGATTATCGAGTGCCACTTTAATCGAAGTAATAGACTGGGAATTGATTGGCAAATGCGAAGGCATCGTTATCGTGTCAAATTCATAAGACATAATTGCCGATTGACCATTGAATCCTGCAACCGTTGCCAAAGCGAACACACCGCGCGCCGGCTTTTGGGTACTTGCACTCAGCGGTGTTGCAAAACCACCTTGTTCAAAAAATTTGACATACACAACAGAGCCTGTATCGGGTTTTTCTGCAAAAAGCGACAATGGAATAGTGCTCACATCATACGTCACAACAACATACTGCTGTTCACCAACGAAACGAGTGAATTGATCCAACACGCGAAATTTAAGTTCAAACGGTTGCTCTTCGATTTTTTTCTCAGGTAGTATCTTTGAACAACCCACCATTGTCATGAATAAGAGAAATAAAACTGCCAAAATCAACGTTGAATATGAAAAAATGCGCGTCGCATGCCCCATAGGTCCACTTTATCGACAGCCATTTATAAATGTCACGCCCAGAAACACACCCACCCCGAATAGAAAAGAAAAAGCACTTTTAAAAACATTCCAGCTCTCGTAAGTCAATATGTGCGGCATATTAGGCATCTTCAACCATCCAGACGCAACAAACCTATTAGCAAAAGGTTTAACTGCACAAAAAAACAGAGGACAAGACGCATACGGCATCAGTGACGGCGCAACGGCTCAGATAACAAAAGACCTGTCAAGTGCTCTCACGTACTTATCAACGCAAAAAGCAAACAATCTTGTCGCACACAATCTCCACGCAATCGTTTCTCTTGTCCCACAGCCGCTGCAAACGACAAGTACATTTCTTGCCAACTGCGAAATCTATAATTGGGAAGAAATGAGAAAGAAAGAGAACGCACCAGTGCACAACGACGCGCACCTGCTCCAATACATATTAGACAAAGAAACAAAAGTATCAGATAAATTAAAAAAACTGCAACAATGTAACGGAGTATACGCACTCGCTTGGTGGAATCAAGACACATTACTTTTGGTAAGAGATATCCTTGGAGAGAAACCAATTCATTATGTCGTGGAAAACAACGCATTCGCATTCGCGTCCGAGAAAAAAACTCTTGTGGCTATGGGCTTTTCGCCCTCCAAAATAAGCGAGCTCAATCCACGCATCGCAATCGATTACAACATCCGCACACAAAAAATACAGCAGATAAAAAGACCTTTTTTTGCATTACCAAAACCATCCAAAAAAACAAGAGCTATGCTCGCGCAAGAAGTCGCAAAAAATATTGAGACAGCAATTCTGCAAAGACTACCGGATAAAAAACAAAAAGTCGGCATCCTGTTCAGTGGCGGAATTGACTCTACACTTATCGCATATGTATTAAAAAAACACGCATATCCATTTACCTGTTACACTGCCGCATTGCATGATGACGCAACAATTGCTGATGACCTCGCATGGTCCAGAAAAATTGCCGCACACCTTGGATTCCCTCTTGTCGAGTCTGTCGTCTCGTTAGACAAAGTCGAAACCGAAATCAAAGAAGTCATACAAATAATTGAAAGCTCTAACGTCGTCAAAGTTGGTGTTGCAATTCCGTTCCACCTCTGCGCAAAAGCTGCAGCAAAAGACAACGTCAGAGTTTTGTTCTCAGGTCTTGGTTCAGAGGAAGTATACGCAGGCTATCAACGACATGAACAATCTCAGGATATCAACAAGGAATGCATCAGCGGACTGCGAAAAATGTACGAAAGAGACCTCTACCGCGACGACGTCATCACCATGGCGCAAACAATTGAACTGCGACTTCCCTTTCTTGACTTTGACGTCATCCGACACGGCCTCACTATTCCTGCACAATTCAAGATTGTCGGCGACGTGAAAAAAGCAATCCTTCGAGACGCCGCCAAAATCCTCGGACTTCCACAAGAATACGCCGACCGCCCAAAAAAAGCCGCGCAGTATGGCTCACGATTTGACAAAGCAATTGAGAAGCTAGCGCACAAAGCAGGGTACGATCTCAAATCGCAATATTTGAACACATTTTTCCCTGCACAAAACCAACGCCTGTGTGCCCTCCTATCCACGGGAAAAGACAGCGTTTTCGCGCTATACACCATGCAGCGTCAAAATTATCCTATCGTCTGCGCAGTAACTATCCAAAGCAAAAATCCCGACTCATACATGTTCCACACGCCAACGACGGACATCGCAAAACTGCAAGCAAAATCAATGCAATTTCCACTGATCACACAATTGACAACAGGCGATAAAGAAAAAGAACTCAAGGACCTGACAAAGGCAATCAAGACGGCTATTCAAAAATACAACATAGATGGAATTGTCACAGGCGCATTATATTCTGTGTATCAACGAGAACGAATAGAAGCAATTGCCGAAGAATTAGGAATAAAAGTCTACGCGCCGCTGTGGCACCTCGACCAGGAGAAAGAAGTCAGACAAATTCTCGACGAAGGATTTGAGATTATTTTGACAAAAGTAGCAGCAGATGGATTAGACGCATCTTGGCTCGCGAAAAAAATTACGAACGCAGATGTCGATGCACTTGTCAAACTCCATAAAAAAAACGGACTACATGTAGCAGGCGAAGGCGGAGAATACGAAAGCCTCGTCATAGATGGACCAAACTTTACGCACAGCATCAAAATCCTCGACTCAGAAATAAAAAAAGACGGCATCTGTGCCACACTAGAAATTAAAAAAGCAGAATTGAAAGAAAAGTAAAGTTTCTTTACTTCAGAAAATATCTTCTAAACTGTAAAAACCCCGTCTTTGTAAATGACTTTATGTGTTCCGTCCTTGAGAGTCGCCGTAACAATCCGAGGCGTTGTCGCGACAATATCAGTATGAACTGACGACGAATTATATCCCCAATCTTCCCACGACTGCGCATCAACTCGCGACGCATCGCCAGGATATGAATCTTGATATGCATTGCCTAGCGCAAGATGCATATTTCCATGCGAGCCGCCGACATTCTCGTCGAATAAAGTATCTGCCATGAATTTTGTTATTCGCGAAAGACGTTTATCCGTCAATGAAAATTCTCCGATTTTATCTGCATTTTTTTGGCGTATCATTTCAAGCAATACAGCTTCACCCTGTGACGCTTTTGCTAATGAAGCAACACCGTTTCGGAATGTGAGAGTAACATCCTTCACCAAATTCCCATATACGTATAGTGGCTCCGTGAAAGTAACCGTGCCGCTAGTTCCTCGCCAGTCTGGTGAAATATATAATTCAAAACTAGGTAAATTACGACCAGAACCCCCTAGCCAACGGCGATTAGGACCCAATTTCACAGTCAGATCTGTTCCTGGCGCAATAATATGCAATGACTCAATTTCCAGATCGTCAAGTGCTGCTTTTGTCGCATCAATCTGGGAAAATACGCGCTTCCACTCCGAAACAGGGTCTGAAGAATCAAGATAGCACGCTTGGATGACTTGCTGCCAATATTGCTCAAGCGTCAAACCAGCCTCATTTGCCACGGACTGCGTCGGATATGATGTCAACACCCATGTGAAATTTCCAGCGTTCTCTTTCACACGTCTGCGATCCATGTATGGCTTGAATGCTTTTTGTCGCAGCAACAATTTTTTCGGGTCGATGCCCACTAATTCTTTTTTATCGACTTCTGCACGGACAAAAATCAAACAATCGGCTTGGTCGACAATCCCATCATAGTAAGCCTTGGGGTAAAAAGAAAGTTGTTCGTCAGAAGCGTTGGAAAATAATTCCTTGGATAGAAGGTCTGGTTGGTATAAGACGATAGGATGTGCGCCTGCTGCAAGCACCGCGCGATACACTGAGAGCAAGAGCGGTTTAGCTGACTCTCCAATATTAATCAATATAGATTGCCCTGGTTTTACTCCCGAACCGCCGTTTGCCGCAAAATTCACCAATACATTCGCCCAATTATCAAGAATCTTCTGAGAAGGATTAAATGTCATAAAAACAATAATCAAAACTTCCTTTAAATAGTTTTAGAAGTTATCTTTTTTCTATCAAAAATACTTTATCATTTTTACGCACGCGTGACGGCACAACTACGGTCACACTGCTACCCTGCAAAACCGTGGACGGTACACTCCCATCGATTTGCAACTGTACATTTTCAACAAGCAAGTATCCCGTCGTTGGACCGCTAAATGCAAGCGTGCAACCTTGAGACAAATTCCGCGTTTCAAGTGTAATCAAAGCCACCGAAGACTGCGTATAGTAATTCTCGACTTTGCCGATAATCGTGCGAAATTGCGTCGCGCATGAACCTGCCACAGTGCACCATTCTCCCGTCGATTTTCCTAGGTAATATCCGTTCATCCAAAAATCTCGATTGTACACAGTCCTGACTTGTGAAAGAAGTTGAGTTTTGACTGCGTCAGTGTATGTACTGTGCGATATACGACTGACCGCTTCTTTGTAGGCTCGCACGACAGTGCTAACATAATCTGGCCCCCGTGCTCGACCTTCTATTTTCAAAAGTGTGACTCCAGACTTAATTAGATCTGATAACATCGGCAGCGTACATAAATCCCGCGGAGACATGACATACTTCCCGTCGATGTCCAGTTGCGAACCAGTTTCCGTATCCGTAACTGTATACGAGCGCCGGCAAACTTGCACACATGCGCCTCTGTTTGCTGACGAATTATACGTCGCAAGACTCATGCCGCATTTACCTGAAACCGCAACGCAAAGCGCGCCGTGCACAAATGCTTCTATTTCAAGCAACTGACCCGACGGACCACAAATATGGTCTTCAATGATTCGAGTATGAATTGATTTGATTTGAGCAAGTGTCAATTCCCGGGCAAGCACGATCGTGTCGGCAAACTGCGAGAAAAAACGTACTGCTTCGATGTTTGAAATGTTTTGCTGAGTAGAAATGTGAATTCTAAGTCCAAATTCTCGTGCGATTTGAATCGCAGCGATATCGCTACAGATGACAGCGTCAACGCCCACCTCGCGCGCGATTTTGCATAATTGCCGAAGTTGCTCAAGGTCTTCGTCATACATTAAAGCATTGAGTGTCATGTAGCACAAGATGTGCGCTTTCTTACAGGTAGAAACGATTACAGGCAAATCGTCAATAGAAAAGTTGCCAGATTTAGCTCGCATATTCAAGCCGCCGCACCCAAAGTAAATTGCATCAGCACCAGCATTGATTGCTGCCGCAAGACTTTCAAACGAACCGGCAGGCGCTAAGATTTTTGCGCGATTGACTGCAGTAGGAGGTGTCATGAAAACAAAAGAGAAAACAATGGTTTTTGAATCCACTGCTCACAAATTACCGTCAGTGGAAAATAACATCCGCGCCATTTTTAATCGCATACAAAATCCGTTAAAATGTGGAAAGAAAATGGAAAGAGTCTTCACAGTAGTGCATCAGAAAAAAGAAAAACATGTAGCGCAAACGACTCATGATGTAAACCACCAAAACGCACAGCCACTCTCCAAATATACAATTCAGACTATCCCGACTATCAGCGAAGAACTCAAACCCTTGCTTTCCCAAGCGTCGGCCACATACGTGCAACATTTTAATGGAAAAACGTGGTACGGCAGATGCATCTTTTTGAGCTGGTATTGTGCACTTGCTGATTGCTCTTTCTGTTTTCGTGCGACAAAAGTGAGAGGAACAAACCAGGCAACAAAAACACCTCAAGAATCTCTGCGATCTCAAGCATCCGTTGCACTTGAAGCATTATTCT
The DNA here is from genome assembly GCA_035299465.1 of Acidobacteriota bacterium. Taxonomy (GTDB): domain Archaea; phylum Nanobdellota; class Nanobdellia; order Woesearchaeales; family DATGWN01; genus DATGWN01. Next base: position 6,889 of record DATGWN010000068.1, read on the forward strand.
GTAAGACATTTGGCTGGCGAATTGAATTTCTCACCGGCGGATATGGCATGATGCCCTTCCCAAAGTTAGTTGAGTTCGCAAAACTAGTCAGCACAGTGTACGGTGAAAAAATCTGGCTCAACGTCGGAATTCTTTCTGAGCATCAACTTACCCAACTACAACCATACGTCAAAGGAATCTGCTCATCAATAGAAACATGCACTCCTAAACTGCACGATGAAGTCTGTCCACGAAAACCCATCGGACCCTATGAAAAAATGTTCTCTATGATGAATGAGAAATTCCCCTACATGAAAAAAAGCATCGCAATCATCGTTGGCCTCAGTAAAGAAACAGGAATAAACGACGACTTCCAAGACCTCACAAACTTTATTGAAAAACATAAGCTCGACAGAATCACAATATACGCTCTCAAACCAGTCAGAGGAACAAAATTCACACAACCTCCTACAACCGACGAATTTATTGAAATCATTGTAAAAGTCAGGACAAGATTTCCAAAACTACAGATTATCGCAGGCACAAATCTGCGGCGATGTCTAGAGGCAGGTTATCTGATGAAAGCGGGAGCAAATGCAATCACAAAATTCCCTGCCACAAAGCAATTCGCCACGCCGTTGGCGCAACAAGTCAGCGCTCTTATCGGTAACGAGAATAGGACTTTCACAAGTAATCTCACAAAGATGCCCGATATTGATTGGAATAGCACAATCCAAGCTTTAGACATAGATCAAGAAATCAAAGAAGAAATGAAGAAGAAAGTTCAACCATATTTGCGACGATTCGCCCAACCAACGACAGTTGAGTCAGAAAGTGGCTGTTTTGAAGAATAAATATGAGCGGTATATCTGAATAAACCCCAACGGTAACTGCTCGTTTTCTCCTAAACCTTTAAAAATGCCCACGATTGACCTGTCGGTATGACAATCAGAAGCCCGATTTGTGTCGTTGTAGGCCATGTTGACCATGGAAAATCATCCGTCCTAGACTATATCCGATCATCAAATATCGTGGCTCACGAGGCAGGCGCAATCACCCAAGCTATTGGTGCTTCCATTATCCCAATATCTGCAATAAAAGAAAAATGCGGCAATCTTCTCGCAGCGATGAAACTTAATTTCACCATTCCAGGACTGCTATTTATTGATACGCCAGGCCACGCTGCATTCACAAGTCTTCGACACCGCGGCGGAAATCTTGCAGATATTGCAATTCTTGTCATCGACATTAATGAAGGCTTCAAACCGCAAACAATTGAATCGCTTAAAATCCTCAAAGAATACAAAACACCATTCATCGTCGCTGCTAACAAAATCGACCTCATCCAAGGATATAAGACTTCAAAACAAACCACAAACAAATCCGTACTCGGGAATGTTGCAGCCTTAGGTGAACAAAATCCGCAGTTTCTCACAACATTTGAGACAAAAATGTACACGCTCGTACAGAATCTCTATGAAAATGGCTTCCCTGCAGAGCGATTCGATCGTGTCGCAGATTTCACCAAAGAAGTCGGTATCGTTCCCGTCAGTGCGATGCACGGCGACGGCATGGCAGAACTATTAATGGTTCTCTCGGCACTGGCGCAAAAATATCTGGAAGCGTCATTACACACGACAGCAAACGGACCTGCAAAAGGAACTATCTTAGAAGTGAAAGATCAAAAAGGTCTTGGCATCGTTCTTGACGTGATTCTCTATGACGGAACTCTCAATACGAATGACACAATCGTTATAGGCGGAATGGAAACACCTATTGTCACCAAAGTGAGAGCATTACTTACACCAGAAGAATGCGAAGACATGCGCCACTCTAAATGCAAATATGGCACAATCAAATCTGCAGTAGCGGCAACTGGCGTTCGTATAAGTGCACCCGGAATTGAGACGGCGATGAGCGGTATGCCAATTCAAAGCGCGACACCAGCTACTCTTGAAAAGACAAAACAGGATATCCAATCTGAAATCCAAAAAATTACACTCGAAACACAAGAATCCGGAATCGTCGTCAAGGCTGACACGATTGGAAGTCTAGAAGCGCTCTTATACTTACTCAAAGAAGCGCAAATCCCAGTGCGAGTCGCAAGTGTAGGACAGATTACCAAAAAAGACATTCTCGAAGCTGTCTCTAACGTTTCGACAGAACCTCTTTACGGCTGCATACTTGGTTTCAACATCAAACCAACTTCCGAAGTCGTTCCAAAAGACATCAAAATAATCACAGCGCCTGTCATCTATCATCTTTTAGATACGTACGCTGAATGGAAGAACCAAAAAGAACGTGAGAAAAAGACAGCGCAGCTTGCGACATTACCTCGGCTTGCCAAATTCCAATTCCTCGAAGGATGTTCCTTCCGTGCAAGTAATCCAGCAGTCTGCGGCGCACATGTGTTACTTGGCGAACTCGTGCCAGGTATGTCTTTGATCAAAGCCGACGGCTCCGTGTGCGGACATGTCAAAAGTCTGCAGGAAAACAAGGAGTCAATATCAAGCGCTAAGAAAGGCATGCAAGTGGCATGCGCAATAGAAGGCGTGACTATAGGCAGACAGATTGCCGAAAAAGATACATTCTACTCACGAATAAATGAAGAAGAATTCCTTCAGTTCAAGAAACATATTGACCTAGTAGATGAAGAAGGCAAACAAGTCCTTCGAGAAATCGCAGATATCATGCGTAAGTCAAATCCTGCATGGGGAATTGGCTAATTCAGAAAGTTCTAGACTAATATATACAAAACAAATAGCGCGTACGCGACAAACAATCCCGTCGCTTCAAATCGCGTCATTTCTTCTTTATCTCTAATGAACAAATAGAATAATCCGCCCAATAAAATAAACGTTGGAAAACCTACTAATAAAACCTGTGGCGTAACCTTCATCGGCAAAATCAATCCGCTCACCGCAGGAACAAGTAATGAATTGAACGTGAGTGAACTAAACAGATTTCCATAAAACAAATCATAATGCTTTCGCTTGAGCGCAAAAAAACCGGACACTGTTTCAGGGATTGCCGTCGCAATGGAAATCAACGTGAGCCCAAGAAGCGATAGATTGGGCGTACCGTCTGAGTTAACATGGGACATAAGTAAAGCCAATTCCTTGACTAGTATGACCAAATAATACGAGCTGAGCGAAAGTATGACAAACCAAAAGAGAATCAACAAGATATTGCCAAACGAGATATCTGATTTAAGTGACGCAGTGTGAGTCTTTGCAAGTTCTGATAATCGAAAACCGATATAGAGGATGAAAAAGAAACCCAAAATACCACATTCAGCACGCGAAATTCGCGTGTCTATACTAATCAACACAAGCAATGCCGCACAAAGTAAAAACGAAGTCAAATCGTGCTTGGACTGATGGATTTTCGTAGGGACTCTACCAAACCAAAGTATGCACACACCCATTACCAAGGCAATCGTCGCAATATTTGAACCAACAACAAT
>DATGWN010000069.1:0-8558 GCA_035299465.1 Acidobacteriota bacterium
CAGAATGCCGCCAATATATGTTGCGACAAGCGTACGAAGAAGCGATTCACACGGATACGTTCATCTATTGCTGCGATACATTGGCGCTTGACCCTGATGAAATCTACACGATGTATCAGAAAATCCCATCAATCCGGGAAAAAGATGAATTCGTTGTCAGCATCACAAAGACGGTGTTCGAACCAACATTCAACACGAACGGCACGGCAAATATCCAAAAGTTCTTGCGCGATTTGATCGGATACTATGTCATCATGGAAGGTATCTTCTTCTATGCAGGATTTGCGATGATGCTTGCGCTTAAGCGACAGAACAAGATGGTCGGTATCGGCGAGCAGTTTGAATATATCATGCGAGACGAATCATTACACCTTGCGTTTGGCTGCGACCTCATCAACACAATCAAGACTGAGAACCCAGACGTATGGACGGACTCATTCCGTAAAGAGATCGTCGACCTCATCAAAAAGTCAGTTGAACTTGAAAAGAAGTATGCGTACGACGCATGTCCGAAAGGCTTGCTTGGCATCAACGCTGAGCAATTTGCGAAGTACGTCGAGTATATCGCAGACCGCCGCTTAGAGCGAATCGGATTGCCAAAAGTATTCAATACAGATAACCCATTCCCATGGATGAGCCAATCTGTAGACTTGACCAAGGAAAAGAATTTCTTCGAAACTCGAGTCACTGAATACCAAACAGCAGGATCCCTTAAGTGGGATTAAATTTTTTCTTTCTTCCTTTTAAGATTTGAATCAAAGATCTAAAGAACAAATATTCACGTATCAATATGTTTCAAACACGGCGAACCGACTTTGTCTCGTACACCCGATAAGAATTTGGTTCTGTGAGAAGCCCCAAAGAAGTCCAGCTCAAGTCTACCAAGAATAAGATTTACCTGATCATCCAGCGAGTGTGAAGGCAGTACTATCGGACTATGACCCTCTGAAGTATACAGTTGTAGCGTTCGCTGACCCAGATCATACGCTTTTGACTCGGATTCTGGTCGGAGTGGACTCTTCTGATAGTCTGCAGTCTGTAAGAAGAAAACGCCTTTGTAGTCCGCTGCGCGTGCCGCAGTCCATAGTTCAGAAGGTGCAGATTTGCCCTCAATTTCATAGAATGGAATACCGTCGTACAGCCCGCGGTCGATGATAGCAATTGCAATATTGCGTGGAATTTCACGCTCCCAGCGAATTTGCGTCTCAAGAACCTCGCGTTGAAAGCCAGCTCTGTCTTGCTCTGCCGTAGGTTGCTTTCGGTGTGCACGAAGTTCTTTCACGTACGATGCCACTTCAAGCATCGTGTAGAACCCAAGTTCCCGTAGTCGAGAAAGAAGCATGTCGCGCTGTGCGCCAGGCGCACTCGTCAATACATATTTGTCGGGTTCCATCAGTATCGAAAGGCGAAAACGAGTATCTAAATGTCTGTTGTAGTAAATTCTACAACGTAATTCTATAACCATCATGCATTTCCCATAGATTGAGGACGCAGTGAGAAAAACAACACAAGAAATCGAGGAGATTCTAAAACGACGACATCCAGAGTGGCCTGCAGAGAAACGTGCCTTCGTAGCGCTCAAGATCAGCGGTGCGCTCGGATAATGAACTAAACAACAACACCATGAAAAACATACGCCAATTCCACGACGAGTTAGATCTCGCAGAGAAGCAGTACGTAGGCCAAGGAAGTGTGTCCTGGCCGCATTCACAATCGCGCCATATTGCGCCATTTGTGTATCCTGCGCACCATACAAAAGCGCAGGGCGTAGGTATTTTCGAGAAGCACGGCTATTTTCAAGACAGCGCAGTTCCATATACGCTGTACGAAATGAACGTCCAGTTCTGGGTCATCGACACAAAGGAATCGATGTTTCGTCTGCGCGAGTTCAAAGCAAACTATAGCACGTTAAGCGTAGGCGAGTACACAAAACGGCCGAAATTCACGCTGGAAACCGACTTTCGGGCACGGCTTAAGCACGCGTTTGACGACCAGATTAGACAACTCACTCGCACTCTTGAGAAAGACCACAAAAAAATAGGAGAGCACTTTCTTTTCGCATACGGCATCGACTGGTATCGTTAAACGCTACATTTTTAAGATGTGCAAGAACATTCTACAACAATGCAAGCACGCATACATCAAGTTCTTGAGTCGATGGGCCTTTCTCCAAATGAAAGAAAGACATATCTCTCACTTATCGATCACGGTACGCAAAGCGCCGGCAAACTTGCGAAATTCGCTCATATGGATCGAAGCAGTTGTTACTACGCACTGCGTCAATTACAGCAGCGCGGTCTCGTAGCCTATCACGTGGACGGCGCAGTCAAGATGTTCGCCGCAACAAGTCCCACGCGATTGCTTGAGAATCTCAAAGAGCAGGAAGCCGACCTCAAAGAAATCGTACCGCTTCTCAAAGAAAAACACGGCGCAACAAAAAAAGAAGGACAAGTGCGTCTCTTTCGCGGGATAAAAGGCGTCAAATCCATTTTCATGGACATCATTCGCAGCCACCATGACAATTATGTCTTTGGATCAGAGGGGCAATTCTCCGCGCGTATGCCTGAATTCGTGTCGCAGTTCAACCGTCTCAAAAAAGAGAACGACATAAAGACGTTTATGCTTATCCGAAAAGGCAGAAAAGAGGAAGGTACGACATCAAGCGTCTATCGCTATATTGACGTTGAAGAAAGCCACGCTGTCACCAATATATATGGTGATAAAGTCGCAATCATTGTTTGGACAGAAGAGCCTGAAGGCATCATAATCGAGAACGCCGCAACGGCCAAAGCCTACAAATCTTATTTTGACTTTATGTGGAAGTTCGCACGAAAATAGCGAAATAAAGACCGAATTTCCTCAAAATTTAAAAACCATGTAAAAACTCATGTATACATGGTAAGACATGATGATAAGAATGCACACAAGGAATCGCAGCGATTAGCCCAGAGTGCGCAAGCAAAGCGACAAAATACGATTAAATTCGTGAAGAAAGCTGCATTGTGGCTTGTCATCATCGCAGTTCTTGTCTTCGGTTTCCAATACATTCTCTCACTCACAAAAGTGCAAACTGACGGTCTTCCAAAACTCAGCGTTGCGCAAGTCGGAACAACTGACCACGTCTTTGGCGATGGAAAGATTTTACTCGTTGAATACAGCGACTTTCAGTGCCCTGCTTGTAAAGCATACGAACCGCTGGTAGATCAAGTCGTAGAGAAATACGGCGAGAACATCACGCTAGTCTATAGACACTTCCCGTTGCGATCAATTCACAGACACGCTCAAATGATGGCACAAGCATCAGAAGCTGCTGCATTACAAGGCAAGTTCTGGGAATACAAGACCGCACTCTTTGAAAGTCAGGACGAATGGAAAGACCTCGGCTCAGTCAAGGAATATGCAATCCAAAAAGCTGTGGCTATGGGAATGGACGCCGCAAAATTCGAAGCTGACATGACTGCCCAATCAACGAAAGCAAAAGTGGAAAACGACTACCAAAGCGGCATTGCGAACAGATTGCAAGGAACACCAAGCTTCTTCGTCAACGGTCAGAAAGTCCAGTTCAAGAATTACGAAGAATTGGAATCGATAATCAAGCGACTTCAATAAAGGAATACGGTAAGAACAGTAAGTCACGCTAAATTGTTTTTGTATATTTTTGTAAATTTCTCGTCCTTTTTAAAGAAGAAAGCAACGTTTAAGTACCATCACACTAATGCATATGCTATGTCTAAACAATTACTCAAACGACTCAACGAAATCGATCTTCAGCTCACCATTCTCAGAAACATCTACAGTGTCCTAGACTGGGACCAAAAGACCATCATGCCAAAAGACGGCATAGAAGCGCGCTCGTTGCAGTTCGCCGAAATGGCCAAGCAGTTGCACCAAGTCCGCACAAGTAAAGAAGTCGTCGCAATCGTTAAAGCCTTACAAAAACCATCTGTGTTCAAAACACTCAGTGCGACGGATAAGATGAAAGTAAAACTGCACGCAAAAGAACTCAAGCGTTTTACATGCCTTCCGACAAAATTCGTAGAAGATTTCGCAAAAGCCGCGGCAGAATCCGAATCCGCGTGGGAAGACGCACGGGAAAAAAATGATTTTGCAATCTTCGCGCCGCACCTGCAAAAAATGCTTGACATGAAACTGCAAGAATGCAAATACATAGACGCAAAAAAGCACCCATACGACGTTTTACTCGACGATTATCAAGAAGGCCTCACCGTCCAACGTATCAAAGCCGTTTTTGATCCGCTCAAAGTAGAACTCAAATCGCTATATGCACAGATAAAAGCAAAAAAACAGAAAGCGCCGCAGATTCAATCGCTGTCCATAGAAAAGCAAAAACAAATCTGCGAGTATCTACAGGCAAAGATATTGCCGTTCCCGACAAAGACCGTGCAAGCACAATCGGTGCATCCATTCATGAACAGCGTCGGACCAGACGACGTGCGAATTACAACGGCGTTTCGTGAATCCGATCCGTTCTTCGCCATCACATCGACTGCGCACGAGTGCGGTCACGCGTTGTATGAATTACAATTCAATCAGAAATTCAAGAACACGATTCTCTTTGCGGCATCATCGTACACTGCGCACGAATCCCAATCTCGACTCTGGGAAAACCATATCGTCAAAAGTTTCAAATTCTGGAGAAAATACTTCGCAAAGATAAAAGCGGAGAATCCGCAACTCAAGGATGTCGATGCCGCACAATTCTACAAGGCTCTCAACGAAGTCACTGGTTCATTGATCCGAATCGAAGGCGACGAAGTCACATACTGCTTGCATATCATTATCCGCTTCGAGTTAGAATTGCAATTGCTAGAAAAAAAACTAACGATAGAAAAACTGCCGCAGGCATGGAACGCCATGTATCAAGAATATTTTGGCGAAAAACCAAAGACTGATGCACAAGGCGTCTTGCAAGACGTCCACTGGTCCAGCGGTTCGTTTGGATATTTCCCGACATATGCATTAGGTACGATGTACGCGTCGATGATTTTTGTGCATCTGCATAAAATCCGCCCGCAACTCGATGAAGAGATCGCAGATCACAATTTTGCATTCATACAGACATGGCTCAGAAAAAATATCCATCAAATCAGCGCGATGAAGACCACTGAACCGCTGATGAAAAAAGCGATCGGCAAAGATTTAGATCCAAAAGTCTACGTGGCGTATCTGAATACGAAATACGGAAAAATCTACGGGCTCTAAAGTCCGCTTTTGATATTTTTTATGTAAACATTCATACCAATGTTTTATAAAGGGTATTTTTTTATTCAATTCTCCCATGAAACAAGAAAACACACGTCCTCTAGAAGTATTAATCATCGAGGAAAACCCAGAAAAAAGAGAAGAGTTGGTGAACGCAATGAGTCTGCTTGGAGCAAAAAGCACAGTTGCTGTCAGCCCCTATGAAATTGCGCCTTTCAAAGACCACGGAGAGTCCCTGTGGGATGTAATCATCACAAAATTCAATCCAAAAGGAATGAATGCAAAACGCTACTATGATTTGCTTCGTGAAAGAAGCGGAACGCAACCAGTTGTCGTAGTTGCAGATCGGCTCCCGTACCGCTTTGAGAGGCAATTACAACGTGATAGATACGCAGCAGCGTTGACCCAAGGCACTGGCATTAATGAATTGTATAATGCATTGCGCTCGATTATGTCCGTTCCGCATGTAGAACACGCTGGCTATCAAAGACAGTAAATAATTTTTGTTTTTTTAACTCCACAACGTTTAAAAGTAGTGCAATAAAAAAGAGGATATATGGAGGACTTCATTCTGGCATTTGGATTGTTGCTCATCATCATAGCGTGTATCTCCTTCGTCACGAAATTACTCAAGCAACCAATCATCATAGGGTATGTCATTGCAGGTCTTTTCTTTTCGTTCGCATTCTCCGGCGACGCCATTGTAAGCGAACAAATCGAAGTGCTTGCGGCAATCGGCATTACACTGTTACTTTTCCTGATGGGTTTCGAGTTTGACTTCAAACAGTTCAAATCTCTAGGAAAAGATATTTCCATTCTCACACTCATCCAGACAGTCACGCTATTTGTCATCGGTGTTGCGCTCACTGCGTTCTTCCCGTTCTCGTTTTTGGAAAGAATCTACTTGGGTCTTTCGTTCTCGCTATCAAGTACGCTTCTCGTCGCAAAATGGATAGAAGACAAAAAAGAGACTGGTTCTTTGTACGGCAAGATGACGCTGGGTATTCTCGTCTTCCAAGACGTCATCGCGATTGCAGCAGTGACATTTCTTACAATCAGTTCACAAAACTGGGTTCTTGCGCTTCTTCATAAGACTGGCTTTGCTATAGATCACGCAATTGTCAAATATATTGCCTCTCCATTATTGGGCCTCTTACTCATCTTTGCCTTCTCCTTCGTCATGGCACGATATGTGCTCAATTACGCACTCAAATATGCGGCAAAGTCACCTGAACTTCTGCTTATCAGTAGCACTGGCGTCTGTTTTGGTTTTGCAATCATCGCCCAAAAATTAGGGTATTCTGAAAGTATCGGTGCATTTATCGCAGGCGTCGTCATTGCCAACACTATATACAAGACGGACATCAGTAGCCGACTCAAACCGCTAGTTACGTTCTTTAACATGCTATTCTTCGTCGGTCTTGGATTCCAATTGACATTTGAAATGAGCTCACAAGTCTTATTGAGTGCATTGGCATTAATCGTGGGCGCAATCCTCATCAAGCCAGTAATAGTCTACGTCACGATGCGCGTGAGCGGCTATGATCTAAAGACTTCATTCTTAGTCAGCGTAAACCTCTCTCCGCTCAGTGAATTTGGTATCATTCTCATTGGTGGCGCAGTTGCTGCAGGTCAGTTATCGCCAGAACTTAATTCAATCATCGTCATGTCGACGATTGCAACCATGCTTATTTGTTCATATACAATCAAGTATGATAAGGAACTTTGGAAAATGGTCGAACCGTTCTTGACTAGAATCGACCACCTTATCATAAAAGATCGTCAAGCCTTGGATCACTCCAGCGTCATTGACGCACACGTCATCCTCTTTGGCTATTACGAGTCTGGCAAAGATATCCTCAGAACTTTACTTGAAAAGAACAAGAAAGTCGTCGTCATCACAAACGATCCAGATCATATCGATCAACTGCAGGAAGCAGGAATTGAACATTTCTATGGGACAGCGTCCACTCCGGACTTCTTTGAGCATGTCAAATTCAAGAACGTGCAGATTGTCGTGTCTAGTATTTCAGACATGGACGAAAATAGAACCATTCTCAAGTTCGTCAAGAAAGAATATCCATACGCAACAACAGTCGTAACGGCGAAGAGTCTTGATGAAACAGTAGAGTTGTACAAGATTGAAGCAGACTACGTCATCTATCCGACTTATATCAATGAACGTCAGGTATCGCTTTTGTTAGAAGAATATAGTCAAGATATGTCCAAAGTCATCGAGAAGAAAGCATCTGACCGCGAACGCTTCCAAAAGATGATCGATGAAAAGACGACACGGCAAAAGAACAGAAAGAATAACGAATTCTTCTCTGATATCGACCACCTCGTCGGACGACTCGGCGAACTGCAAAAAGTCAATGAACGCACGATTTTCCACTTATTCAATCGCCACGAAATCAACGAGAAGAAGGAAAACAAGAATCTCAACGACAAGAAAGACATCAAGTAGATACCTATTATCAAATTGATATATTCTCTTAACAACGCCGTATAACCTACAACTCGCTGCTAACCACGCACGCACCTCAGAATTAATAAAGAACATCTTGTACCCAAACCGCATGACGTACTCGCTGCACCCGCACGCAAACAGAATCTCATTCGACCAATTTGTCTATATGGTTGCACCCCTCGAAGAGAATAGCGACGCAGCCTTTCGCACGATCTGTTATCGGCATGGAGCGGATCTGACATTCACCGAAATGACGCGCGTCCAAGGTCTGGTCAAACGCAATAAGAGCACGTGGTCTCGACTCAAAGTATTCGACGAAACGCCGTATGTCATTCAATTGCTCGCCGGTCGCGAACAAGACGTCGAAGCCTTTCTCAAAGAATTCAAACCGCCCGAAAAAGGTTTTTACGGTTTCAACCTCAACATGGGCTGCCCAAGTCCGCAAGTCATCAAATTAGGCCTAGGTAGTGCCTTCATGAAGCGTGTCGCAAAAGCACAGCGTCTTATCGAAATCTTCCAGCGTCATGGGTATCCGGTATCGCTTAAGATTCGACTCGGACTCAACGCTTATGAGAAAGAACGTAAATCGTATCTCAATATCATTAAAAATACGACACCTGATTTCTTCATCGTACACGCCCGTCATGGCGGACAAAAATACAAAGAACCAGCAGACTTCTCAGTCTACGAAGAGATTGTCACGGAAGCGAACGGTAAAATTATTGTTGCCAACGGCGATATTATGTCAAAAGAGAAAGTCGATTACCTCAAATCCATCGGCGTACGAGGTGCGATGATCGGTCGTGGCGCAGTGTGGAATCCTGCAATATTCGACAAATTCAAGAAAAATCTTGCAGACAACAAA
>DATGWN010000070.1:0-6543 GCA_035299465.1 Acidobacteriota bacterium
TTCAGACCCCATACTAATCCCTCAAAATATTGTTTCTTATTTTGCGGAATCTGCTGCGTCTTGTTGAGTTCGTCCGAGAACAAACCTTGCTCGAATGCGACGAGTAATAGTTCTACTGACCGAATTGTTCGTAAACCTGCGAGCATGGATTTGAGTTTCTCATAATTATTTTTATCAATAGTGACTTTGGTATGCAGTTTGAATTCCATACGGTCTGCAACTTTGGACGGAGTCTCTATGAGATACCGTGTAGTGCGTTCATCGACCACCAGAGTTGTTCCACCCATTGTCAAAAGAAGGGCAAGGCATTCAAGTTCGCCTTCGTGCACAATCTGAATCGGATTGCCGTACGCAAAGAATGTATTATTTGCAAGGGCTGCGAGTTCCTGTTTTTTAAGTTGGACTTTGGCCGAGTCTGTCACACTGAGTACATTCGTCTCAATAAACGGTTGGACATGGAATGCTTCAAGTTTATGGCTTTTTGTCTGCAACGGCCGTTCGATGAGCTCTTGTTGGACAGCCTTCGTTATCAAAAAGTCGCCTGCAAAGAGTTGCTTCAATTTGGGCAACATCGAAAGTAAGCCGTTCATAGTGAGCGTTATTATTGGACCCGTGTCAAACACTAACACACGACCATGCATACCTGCGAATAATTCTCGCGCATAGTCTAATCTTTTTCGCATATTCACAACTGAATGCGAGCCGTCGTCGTTGATCTTCGTCTTACCGACATAATTATACAATTCCCACTGTGATGTTCCCATCGCAGCCGCACTTTGGGCAAGTGAGATACCATGAGCGTAGAGCTTTGAACCTTTTTTCATTCGTGCTTGGTTGAGTACATGACCGACATAGTGCTGCATGTTTTCGTCAACTTGTCGAATGTGAGTCATCACTTCTTGTATTGTGAGCATATATCCTTGGACTTGGTCGTGTTCGAGCAGTTTTCGTGCGTGTTCTAGCGAAGTAGCAAATTGGTCGCGTAGCGTTGGTTTCTCGTCGACTATCTTTGAGAGCGCATATGTGAGGACAGCAAGATCTATGGACAAACGGTCTTGGAATACTGAAGAATTGTGGATGGTTCTGTTACTGAGTAATGATAGTTCTGCGGCGTCACCTTCGCGCAGGCAGATTATGACACGAAAGAGATTATCTAAGACGTCCTCTTTGATTTTTGCATTATATTGCATAGTTGTGTGATTTTTTCATTCTTTTATTTATATATCTACGTACGGCGTTGTTTGTGCGACGCTTGGCCCGCGCGGCGCATAGTTGCCACGGCATTCACCTTAATATTTTTAAACGGGACCGTCGATTGACAGACACATATGAAGGCGCTTCTTGCAAATATCGGGTTTATTATGCAAATGACGGGCCTTTTTCTTATCGCGCCGATTGCACTAGCACTCTATCAGAAGCTGAGCGCAGATTCTGTCGCGTTATTACTTTGCGCAGTCTGTTTTTTTATGATCGGATTTATTCTCAATGCATTATGCGAACGAAAAGATTTGGATTTTCAAGAATCAAACATTCTCATTGTCGTTTCATTTATCGCATTGGGTTTGATTGGCGCACTCCCGTATTATAATACGGTGTTTGGCGGGCAGCCATTCTTTGAAAGAGTGACGAACAGCATACTGGAATCGGTGTCAGGTTTCACGACGACAGGATTCTCTGTGATTTCTGACTTGAGTGTCCTCTCACCACCTATGATATTGTACCGTGCATTAACGCAATTCATAGGCGGAGTGGGCATCGTCCTTTTGTTATTGATGCTCTTTTATCCTGAAGAAAAGTTGCAGACGCTTGCAAAAAGTCTCGGATTTTTTACGAACGAGAGAATCAAGCAAACATTCACAGTGATTTTGGTAGTATACCTTCTGAGCGGTTTTTTGATTGGAGCGGGTGCCTACTTTATGGGATTCAAAGACGTCGTTCCTTTAGTGTCATATATTTTCGCGGCGATGAGCTCTGGCGGTTTTAGCCCGGCAAATGATATTTCGGTTCTTGACACAAATGTCTTTGGTAATTGGATCATTGCAGCAATGATTCTGGGCGGGCTCAACTTCTTTGTCATCACTAATGCAGCTCGGCTACGATTCGGCAGAGTTTGGAACAGCGAGGCGCCATTTTACTTTGTGTTCTTGTCGGCAGGCGCATTTGTCGTGCATAGTCTTAGCACACTCAACTGGCACCAATCTCTTTTTCATGCGGTCAGCGCAGTAACGACGACCGGTTTTGCGACAGTATCGCTTGCGGCACAATCAGACGGTTTCAAGTCATTTCTCGTGTTCTTGATGTTTGTCGGTGGCTGCTCATTCTCAACTGCTGGTGGCATTCGGATTCTGCGGTTGTTTGTTATTGCAAAATCCATACCGTATATAACTGCTCGGCAAATTACCGGCGATAAGAAACCGCTGTACGTTATCGATAAAGAATATAATTCGTTTGACATCGTGGTTGTCATGGCAAGCGTGCTGCTCTTTGCAGGCATTATTATTGCCGGCACTGTCGTGGTCAGTTCACAAGGGTACGGTGTCATAGATAGTTTGTTTGAAGTCGTTTCTGCGTTATCATGCACTGGTCTGAGCGTAGGCATCGTCGGGGCAGGTACGTCGCTTTTTCTCAAATGGGTATTCATCTTGCTGATGTTGGTCGGGCGTATAGAAATATTCACAGTGCTATTGGCAATCTTTTTCTGGCAAGAGTAGCATCGCACTCATTATGCGATTATGCCCTGATTACACCATTGTAATCGCAAATAACGTTCCTCTTCTGTAAAACTACGTTTTCTGTCACCTAAATGCGAAAAAGTCGAAATAATGTGTCCATATGTTCATATCGCCATATGTATACCCCTGCGTAGGTGACTACATATGGATTATATTCGATCACGACGACATGACGAAGAATCAAATCTTCAAAAAATCAAAACTATTGGAAAATGGATTGCAACAGGCGGCGCAATCCTTGGCGCAGGTATAGCGATCGCGACTGCCGCATACAAAGTTCCACTGGGACACCAAGCAGTCGTCCAGCGATTCGGCAAATATCATCGCACGGAAATACAAGGACTCAAGTTCAAACTCCCTGCTCCTATTGAGACGATGACGTACGTCCACGTGGAAGGACAGCATAAAATCGAGATTGGGTATAGAACTTTCTCCAGCGGATTCCTCTTGGACTCCAATACGATTGATGCTTGGAATGGCCAAAACGTAGCAGAGAAAGAAATTCGAAATTTCATAGTCGATGCTGGATATGTTCCTGAACAATCCAACATTGTTGGACAGCTCAAGAGTATCGTCACAGATGAATACCGGTCGGTGACTGGGGATAAGCTCATCTCTGACATCGAGTTTGCTATACAGTACAACATCACAGATCCGAAGGCGTATCTTTTCAACAGCGAAAATCCTCGAGTTCTTTTGCGAACGACTGCGTTGCAACTCATGCGACGCGCGGCCGGCGATAGAAGTCTTGACGAAGTGCTGATGCTTGACAAAGAAGGTCTGATGGGATATGTGCGACGAGAACTTCCCAAAGTGCTCAATACATACAACATCGGCATCACGCCAGCGATAGTTAACTTGCAGGACTCCGACGTACCAAAGCCGGTTCGTAAAGCATTCCAAAGTCTGAACGTCGCACAAAACGAAGCTCAGCAGGAAGTGAACCAGGCGACAAAAGACAGAAACACGACAATCACAAGCGCGCAGGCGCAAGCTAACCTCATCAAAGGAGAATCAAAAGAATACTACAACGAAGTCACGGCTCGAGTTGACGGTGAAATCACCCGATATAATTCGTCGTATGGCGAATTTGCAAAATCGCCAGAACTGGTACGATCAAAAATGTACTATGAAGCGATGGGCAAACTGCTTCCAAAATTCGAACGCGTCCTTATAGCTGATGAGAAAACGCCTAACACGCTTTGGTTCTCGCAAGGAGGCACCACAAACTCAGGCGCAACAAATGCAATTCCAGCCCAAACAACAAATGGTGATAAAAAATGACCGAACTAAATGATATGCCACATGATAGTGCTACTCGTACTGCAAAAAAAACATATTTTCCTAAAAAATACATCGCGATAGGCGCGGCGGCAGTCGCGGCAGTTTCCTCATATGTATGCGGTGTTATTGTCGATGAGAGAGAACACGCAATTATCGAAAGCATGGGAAAACCCACTCAAGTAATATACAACCCGCTTGCAGCAGATGAAAAACTCATCCCAACTGTACGTAAGAGTGTCGAATCACAGGGCGCAGAATTCTCATTGGGTCCAGGACTTTACTGGAAAAAACCTTGGGAATCAGTGCGTCGCGTCGACAGACGGCTACAATTGCGACCTGGCCTTGCCCAGCATTTGACAACAGGCGACAAAACGTATCTTTACGTTGACTCTGTTGCAATTTGGACAGTACAGGATCCGCTGCAGTTTGCATACAAAGTCGGAACAATATCAAACGCACAATCGCGATTGGACGATATATTGGACTCGCAAACGAACACGAGAGTTTCAAGTATCGGGCTGATGGAAATTTTACGTAGCGAGAACAGAAAATTGATGTTTGATGCAAACAACCCGTCCGCTACGTCAGATAATACGCAACAGTACACGGTAAAAATTGGCCGCACTCAGGTCGAGAAGCAAATTCTGGATGCGTCACAACCACAACTTGCACAGCTTGGTGTCGCATTGCACCATGAACACGGAGCTATCTTGCGAAACGTAGGGTATCGTGACGATGTAAAGGCCAGTATCGAATCGCGTATGCAGTCAGAACGTGCGCAAATGGCTGAGAAAATACGAGGCGACGGACGAACGGAGGCTCAGAAAATCAGATCAGAGTCAAAAGCCGAAGCTGCGCAGATCCGAGGTGAAGCTATTCGAGAAGCGGAAGCGAGAAAAGGACAGGCCGACGCATACGAACTGGAGAAATTCTCTGCAGTCATTGCAAAGGACCCGTCGTACTACGAATTCAAGAATAGACTTGACTTGCTCTCGCATTTACCGAATCAGACTCAGGTCATTTTGACTACAGATAGTGAACTTGCGAAATTGCTCAAAGGCGCGAAGCATTAGGAAATATTTTTAGTTATTTTTTATTTTTTGATTTCACTCTTTTGATTTCACTTCTTTAGTTCATTTTTTTAATTTCATTTTTGTAGTTCTTTTTTTCATTTTTTTATTTCTCTTCGTTCACATGCGCAAGTTATTTTTAAAGAAAAATCATCCACTATCACCCAAACATTTATAAAGAATTTACTATTGTAGAATAGGTACGAAAAAGAGGAGAAGGGTGGGGTCATGAGATACATAGCACTTATTTGCATTATTCTGTTTGCGCTCGCAGGTTGCGCACCAACGCCAGTCATTTGTGATGAGAATACGTCAAGTTGCGATAACGGTAGTTTCATACCGCCAACGATGAACGTGTCAAACATTTCAAACAATGCGAGTGTTGTCGTCAATTCAAACACTGATTTGAGCACAGACAAACCAGCAATCCTAGCTGCAGCTACTTTCAAAGAAGGCGATCTCATCAAACTTCGAAAAAATCTTGCGGCTGACCCTGATGGAGATAGAATTTCATATGCATACTCCAAACCATTCTCACGAGACGGAACATGGCAAACACAGATCGGGGACGCAGGCCTCTACAATGTCACTATCACAGCTACTGATGGCAAATTGACCACTATCCGAAACGTCATCATAGAAGTCATATCCATAAACAAGGCACCAATCATCACTGTCAAAGATATCACGGTTGATGAAGGCGATGTCATCGAACTATCACCGGTCATCGTTGATCCTGAAAACGACACAGTCACTGTCACAATCAGCGGCTGGATGAATTCAACTTCATACAGGTCAACATTCGACGACGCAGGTAGTCATAAAGTCACTATTCGTGCAACAGACGGTACGCTTTCCAGCGAAGAAACTGTTGATGTAACTGTGAACAACGTCAACCGAAAACCACAAATCCTCGGCTTTGAAGATATCACTATTACGGAAGGCGAAGAACTTATCTTGAACGCACAAGTCATTGACCCTGACGGCGATCAAATCAAGATTAATTTCAGCAAACCTGTCCTTTCAAGCGGCACGTGGCAAACTCGAAAAGGCGACGCAGGCAAATACGATATTACTCTTAGCGCTTCCGACGGCGAATTTGTCGTTTCAAAGAGCATCCAGGCTACTATCAAATCTGCTAACGTTGCACCAAAGATCAGCGATCTTTCAGACGTCACTGTTAACGAAACACAGACAGTTGTTTTGACTCCGATCGTTACAGACGCTAACGGGGACAAAGTATCTGTCTCATACAGCGGCTGGATGACAAGTCCAACGAAGACTACGACGTACGGAGACGCAGGTGTCTACGAAGTAACAGTCAGCGCAACTGATGGAACAGAAGCGACGAGCCAAGACGTCAAAGTCACGGTTCTCAAGGTCAACCGAGCTCCTCAGTTCGTAGATGATGCAGATCTTTTCGATTGATTTGCATTTTTTTCTTCTTTCTTTCCATT
>DATGWN010000071.1:0-11590 GCA_035299465.1 Acidobacteriota bacterium
GTGCTGATAGATTGCAAGGACGATGTTATTTGCCGTCAATGATTCTGCCGTCGAGAAGAATCCGAGATTCCACATGATCAATCGTCGTTCAGTATCTGATAGAACTGTGTCCGACTTCCATTGCTCGACGTCTTTTTGCATTGAGACTTCTTCCGGAGTCCAATTGTTTGCAACGCCGTCTTTGTAGTGCTGGCGCGCCCACTTGTACGTCATTGGTAAAATTTTGTTGGGGTCTGTCTTCGAATTGTTGATTATGGTCATTTTTTCCTCATGTAGAAGATTGATTCTACTGGCACGCTTCGCAGTCAGGGTCTGCAATCAAGCAGGCCTTGACTTCCTTTGTCGGTGTTGCGACTGCCGCTGCTGTTTCAGCTTGCGTTGCGTATTCTCGCTTTTGTGTGTATCCGAACTTGGATGCGTCAAGCGTTGATTTCTCGACTTGACTTGCGCCGAGTGTTCGTAGATAGTACGTCGTCTTTAGGCCAAGTTCCCATGCGTGCAGATATGCGTCGCTGATGAGTGAACCGCTCGTCCCTTTGATGAAGACGTTGTGCGATTGGCTTTGGTCGATCCATTTGCCTCGCAATGCAGTGTGCTTGGAGCAGATCTTCGTATCGACGTCAAAGGCTTCCATGTACTTGTCTTTGAGTTCTTGCGGGATGCCTGCAATCATAGTTATGTTACCGTCGTAATACTTGAGTTGTTCAAGCATTTCGTCGTTCCATAGATTGAGCTTCTTCAAGTCTGAGACAAGGTACGGGTTGACGTACGTGAATTCACCGCTCATGTTTGATTTGACATAGATATTCTTGTACAATGGCTCGATGCACGGGTAACAGCCGCTGATTGTTGAGATCGTCGCTGTTGGTGCGATTGCCATGCAGTTTGAATTTCGCATGCCGTTTTGTTTGACTGCTGCGCGGACAATAGACCAGTTGAGTCTTTCTTCGCGGTTTATCGGTATCTTGACGCCACGTTCCTTCTCGAGGATATCGATAGTGTCAAGCGGGAAGATTCCTCTGTCCCATTTGGATCCTTTGTAGGATTCGTATGCTCCGCGCTCTTTTGCAAGTTCGCTTGAGGCAAGGATTGCGTTGTATGAGATGTGTTCCATGACGACGTCAGAGAACTGGAGCGCTCCTTGTGATTCAAATGGTAGATTCAAGAGGATGAACGCATCCTGCAAGCCCATGATACCAAGACCGATTGGTCTGTGTCGCATGTTGGAATTCTTGGATTCAACTGTCGGATAGAAGTTGATGTCGATGACGTTGTCAAGCATGCGGATTGCAAGTTTGACTGTCTTTGCCAACGCTTCTTCGTCCAGTTTACCTTTGTCGATGAATTTTGCAAGGTTGATGGATCCTAGGTTACAGACTGCTGTCTCATCTGCGCTTGTGTTAAGCGTGATTTCCGTACAGAGGTTTGAACTGTGGATAACACCGACGTGGTCTTGCGGCGAGCGAATGTTACATGGGTCCTTGAATGTCATCCATGGGTGACCAGTTTCAAAGAGCATACTGACCATCTTTCGCCAGAGTTTCTTTGCTGGAAGCGTCTTGTGCTTTTTGATCTTGCCGTTTCGCGCGAGTTCTTCATATTGTGCGTATCGCTTTTCAAAGTCTGCACCATATGTGTGGTGAAGATCCGGGACCTCTTCGGGGGAGAAGAGTGTCCAGGATTCGTCTTGGATAACACGCTTCATGAACAGGTCTGGGATCCAGTTCGCCGTATTCATGTCGTGCGTTCGTCGTCGTTCGTCACCAGTGTTCTTTCGCAAGTCAAGGAATTCCTCGATGTCAAGATGCCATGTTTCTAGATATGCACATGTTGCACCGCGTCGTTTACCTGATCTATTGATTGCTGCTGTGACGTCGTTTGCGATCTTCAAGAATGGGATGACACCTTGGGATTCGACGTTGGTTGTCTTAATCCACGCGCCTGTCGCTCGGATATTAGTCCAGTCGTTTCCTAAGCCGCCAGACCATTTACTGAGCTGGGCGTTATCAGAATATGATTTGAAGATGTGATTGAGGTCGTCCATGACTGTTGTCAGATAACAGCTGGAGAGTTGCGGCATGTGCGTGCCAGAGTGGAAGAGTGTTGGTGTGCTTGGAACGTATCGCATCATCGAGATTTCGTTGTAAAATTCGATTGCTTTTGCGTTCTTGTCAGATTCTTCCATTGCAAGACCCATTGCGACTCTCATCCAGAATCCTTGCGGGAGTTCGATTCGCAGGCCTTGGACCTTCATGTAGTATCGTTCGTACAATGTCTGGATACCCATGTATTGGAAGAGATCATCTCTGTCTAATTGGAGTGCGTAGGAAAGTTTGTTCAAGTCAAAGCCTAATAGACGTTTGTCGAATTGGCCTGCCTTGACACCTTTTTTGATGGAGTCGACGAAGCCTTCTCGGTATGAGAACGCCATCATCTCTTGTGAGACTGAACGGCCGATGACTTCCTTGTAGATCTTTTGCATGAACAATCGTGAGGAGACATAGCTATATGCTGGGTCTTTTTCGATGTATGCGTTTGTCGCTAAGATGAGTGCTTTTTCGATATCGTTTGTAGTGATACCGTCGTAGATGTTATTGATGACTTCTTTGCAGATGAGTTCGACATTGATTTCTTTTTCGTAACCTTTGGATGCGCGCTTGAGTGTGTCCTTGATTCGCTTCAGGTCGAAGAGTACGGTTCTGCCGTCGCGCTTTTTGACTGTGAGTTTGCCTAAGATCGATTTCTCGATGTTGAGTTTTCGCATTTCCTCGCGAGCTCTTTGTCTTTCTGCTCTGTAGAGGATGTATTCTTTACCGATTTCGTAGAAGCCTTTTTTGACCAGGGTTTTTTCAATGACGTCTTGGATGTTTTCGACGTTTGGATACAAATCAGTGAATCTTTCGCCGATTTCTGTCGTCACTTCGAAGACTAATTCGTCTAGTGCCGTTTTTTCTAGCTGCGATTCTGTTGCGCGAACCGCTTTCATGATTGCGTTGGAAATTCGTGACGCGTCAAATGGAACAACGTCGCCGTTTCTTTTTATTACAAACATATCTGCCATGGAACACCTACTTAGAAATCCGTACCAACTTTTTTATGAGTTATCGAATTCATCTGGTCGAAGTTTTTTTCCGAGGAAATTGGTTTAAATATATTTATAGTTTCCAATATATAGAACACAACCTGCTGGGTCTGGTGGCGGTTTGTAACACAATATCTTGTGGTGTGAACGTTATTGCGTTTTCTTTTCACTGGCCTGTTTTTCACTTTGGTTTTTGTCGTCGATTGATTCGGTTACGGCGTATAAGTGATATGATTTTTCTTGTTCTTTTTTTTGAAAAAGGGCTTTTGAAACGCTTTATTTTTTCTTTTGGCACCACAATTTTTTGTCAGGGCTTTTTGATTGAAAGTGCTACAGATTGTGGTTTTTATTTTCTTTTTTGAGAAATGCGTTGAAAATAGAAAAAATGAGTTGCCGATTTAATTATTGATTCTTTACGATCTTTAGTATATCTTGGTAGTGCGCGTCGTCCTTCCACTCCATGAGTTTTTTGTCGTGATAACGGAAATGCCGATCGTTGACTGCGACGACGTATAAGTGTGGCGCAAAGAAACTGCAGAGTCTGTCAAGCCATCGGATGTTTGTGACGAAGGGTCGGATGTCTAATACTTTCCAGCCGGCGCGTTGCACGGTGAGCCGTAGGCTTTCTCTTGTGAAGAAATTGACGTGTGCTGTGGCCAAGGCGCCTCTAAATGCAGTGATGCGCATCAAGGACGGGCATCTTGGGATCGTTGGGACGCCTAATAATAGTATAGTGTCGTCTTTTGCGACGGTTTTGAGTTTGATTAAGAATGCATGCGGGGCTAGCAGGTGTTCGAATAGGTTATTTGCCCATATTGCGTCAAAGGATTCTTTTATGCCGATCTTATCTATGAGCTCGACATTGCCTTGTTTGATGTTGAGACGGTGCTTTTTGCCGTATTCGACTTCAGCAAGCGTTGTTGTGATGCCGACGCTGCCAGGGCCGAACAATGAGAGAAATTCGCCAAAACTGCAGCCAAGATCCAAGACTTTCTTCTTTCTGAGTTTGAATGTGCTAAGAATGCGATTGAAGACTTTTGATTTTTTGACTGGATCAAAGCGTTTTTCTGGTGAATTCATCTGTGTTCTGGAATTAATGTCGACTTATAATACTTTTGTGATTTTACGTCACTCTTATAAATCCGCAAACGAAAGATTTCGCATGGGTACCGTGTTTGAAGCCCTTCGCGGCAAATACTGGCTATGGGTCGGAAGTCTTGTTTATTTGATTGCAGCGGGATCTAGTATCATCCGTTCTTTGGAGCCTACAAGTTTTATTGATAATGCAGCTATGGCCATCACGTGGCTTTCATCATGCGTCATCTATTTCTTTCTTGGCGGTCTCATCGGTATTCTTATCGATGTGTGCGTTGCTGCATATCGAAAGGAGCGCATCAAGATACCGCTTTGGACATGGCTTATTTTGGGATTTTGGTTGCAGGGTTCGCTGTTGATAGCAATTACGAGTCGCTCTGGTTTATTGCACCCGGCGCTTATCGCATTCTTCCCATGGGCATTTGGCATTTTCTATGTAGGTGCAGCATTTGTCATACTCAATCCTGACTTCATTACAAAAGCACTGTACGGTAGAATATACTTTGATGCGCTTGTTATTGCGATATTTTCGTACTGGTTGTATCTAGAAGTCTCGCAAAAGAAGAAAGTGTTTTTGAAACGAGCGCTTTTAATTGCGCTGTTCTTTATTTTTGTCGTTGGATTCGCCGGCTGTGTCAAGGTCTTGGCTTGAATCGATAGCCCACGGTCCTGGTCCGCTCATCGCACATGCCAACGAGGCGATTGCCAATCCGAAATCTCTGACGCCAACTTCTGTATAGCCGATTGTATACGTAATTCCTAGCAAATGTAAGCCAAGCAGGAGCGCGCTGACGCGGGAGAAGAGTCCTATTGCAAGAAGCGTAGCAAAAATAGTCTCAAACACGCCGTTGAGTATGACGAACGTGACAGGCGAAATTGGAATGAGGCTGACTTCGGGCGGCAACCATCCTACAAAACTTTGCGGATTGCGAAGCTGGCTAATGCCAAAATAAAGAAAGACTGCACTCATGCCTAATCGAAGGACGAGCGGACTGTATTTTTGTACGGTGTTTGTGAAGCTCATATGATATTGTTGTTCGCATCAAGGCGGACTGTCACGTCTTGGCCTTGGTACTTGATTTGTACTTCGGACGTTCCATCATCCTCTGTATTGATCTCTTTGATTGTCGCGCCAGGATATGCTGCTTGGATGACTTCTTCAATAGATGTTGGCTCTGGTGGCGGCGGCTGATTGACATCTGGCGCATAATCGCCGACCGCAAATGACTGCAATAGATTCTTTGCAGTGTTGGAATGCGATCCTGTTCCGCCACGTGTGTTAAACGCTGTGGTCGCATCTGTTCCGCAGACGTTGAGTATGCGTGACGCGCCGCCAGGGTGGACTGAAATATATGTCGTGACGTCGTAGACTTTTGTGCCGACGATAATCCAACAGCTGCTTTGCGAATTATGCTGTGAGACTTGCGAGAGATCGTATGATGTTCCTGGATTGACTTGGTTTGCCACACTAAATGTAATGCTCACGCTGCTTGTCATGACGTTGTTTGCGTTGTCGATGCATCGAACGTATCGCGTGTATGATTGACCATCGGATAAACCAGTGAGTGTTGTTGTATGAGTGGTGGCTCCGGTCGTTGAGAACGTGTTTGGCATACTGCTGTACGCTTCGTTACTGGTGCTCCAGCGGCATGTCGCAGCTTCGTTTGTCGTTACTGCAAATGTTGTTGACGTTGTGCCTGCTGCTAATTGCGTTGCTGGTTGCGTAATAGATGCGGATGGCGGCGTATCAATCGTTTGGTCCAACGCGCCTACCAAGAATGTCTCCAACAAATTTTGTGCAAATGAAGAGTGTGATCCTTCGCCGCCTTGTGTTTCAAAGTCTACGGTGGCATCTGTTCCGCAGACGCGAGTGATACGTGTCGTTCCGCCAGGGTGTGCAGGAATGTAGCTTGTGACGTCATAGACATTGTCATTGACGATAATCCAACAGTCCGTTCTGGATGCGTGGAGTGCGACTTCTTCTAGCGTGAATTGAATATCGGCTGGGATTGGGTTTGAAACAGTGAATGAAACGCTTGCGCTACTTGTCATAACGTTTCCATCGGTGTCTTGACACCGCACATATAGTTTGTACGATTGACCGTCTGCAATGTTTGTGACCGTGGTTTTGTGACTTGTCGTTCCTGTCGTTGTGAATGCAGTCATTGTACTAAATGTCTTGTCGGACTTGCTCCAGTGACACACTGCGTCTTTGTCCGTTGTCACGGCAAGATTCACGGACGTCGTTCCTGCATCAAAGATCGTCGACGGTAATGGTTTTGTAATCGTTGCGATCGGCGGTGATGTTGGCGTAGAAACCAAAGGTCCTACTAAGAAAGATTTCAACAGATTCTGAGCGAATGAGGAGTGCGCACCTTCGCCGTTTTTTGTGCCAAATGCGGTTGTTGCGTCTTTACCGCAATTTGCGAGGATTGCTTGTTTTCCGCCAGGGTGTATTGAGATATAACTTGTGACGTCGTACACGTTATTATTGACGATAATCCAACAGCTGTCGATTGAGTCATGGTTTGCGACTTCGTCTGAAGTAAGTTGCTCTTCAACTGTTTCATTGACTGGCTCTTCGACTATTTCTACAACGGTTTCGTTTTGAACGACTGGCGGCGCAACCTGCGTTACGTTTTGTGTAGATGCGTTGACACTGCCTACTTGAAATGTGAGTAATAATTCTTTTGCAAAAGTGCTGTGCGGTTTGCCGCTGTCGCCTTTGGTTTGGAAAAGACTTGTCGCGTCGATACCACATGCTTGCAGAATAATCGGTCCGCCGGGATGCGCACTGATATACGATGTGATATCATAGACATTTCCGTCAATAATGGTCCAACAGTCGCCTTTGGTATTGTGTTCGCTTACTGATAATTGCGTCAAAGGTATTGTTTTTGTTTGCGTTTGATTGACGACTTCACCAGTGTTGACTGTGTATGAGACGATGCCTGCTATACTTACTACTATTGTAATCGCGACAAATAAGAGAATCTTTCCTAAAATGTTCATGCTAGCGTTGTTTTTTCTTCTTTTATAAACGTTATCTCGACGATGTATTTACCGTTGATGGTATTATTTCTTTCTTTTGAGCCAGACTATGATTCCTAGAATTATGACTGCTATGCCAATGACGAATCTGAATAAGACATAGGGTGATTCTTGGAGTCTATTGTTTTGAGCTTCCCAACGCTGCACGGCTTTGCTTGTGTTTTCGTCGAATTCTGTGACGTAATTGTCGCACTGAACTTTGGTCCAGGTGAAATTCTCACAGGGAAGGTCGAGTGTGGTTTTATTGAATCGGCAACAACTGTATTCTTGTGTCATTGCGATTGATAGTGCATGGACGTTTGCGATGAGAAACAGTGCTATTATGAGATAGAGATAGCGTTTCATTTTTTCCAACGCATCCACATGAGAATTCCCATGAGTATTACTGTTACTGTGATCAGATACGGCAACGCTGCTTGCAGAAATGGTGTTGGTTGGTTGGATTCATTCCATTCATCATTGAGCTGTTGGACTTTGAGATCCCAGTCGCCGACGACTTTGTCGCAGTATAAGGTTGAGAGGTTTGTACACGCGTCTGTGACTTCGCCTTTGCAGCAACGCACGTCCGCAGGGACTTCTATATCTAATGCTATAACTGTTGGAAGACTGATAATAATGAGAAAAAGAAGAAAGAGCTTCATTTGACCTTTTGCTTGAAGCTTTCGATGATGTCGACTGGCGCTGGGTCGACTCCTCGCGCTAATGCAACATAGTACGTTGTCCACATACCTAGGAAGATTGCAGAGAAGAGCTTTGACATGAGGTTTTCTCCTCGGATTGCCATTTCAGCTGCGTCATTACCGGATTCCTTGATGAGTTCTTTTAACGTTTCGATTCTCTTTCTTATTCGTGGATCGTCGCCTGTGACGTCTTTGAAGAGGATTGTATAGTATTGGCCTTTTGCGCCTGCGTAACCTGCTAATTCGTTGTGGTCCAATTCTGGGACTACGTTTGCGAACGCCATGGATTTTGCGTTCTCGTTGAAGCCGATTTTCCACAAGTATGTAATTGAGCTTAGATCTGTGCTCGCGTACATCAACGGTGTTTTGTCGCCGATCTTATTTGCTAAGTCTTTTGCGAACGGTTCGTAGACGTCTTTTTGCAAGGCTTTGATCGTCGCCTTCGTGTCTTCGGATCGGTCTTGGATGATTTTTGCTTTTACTAAGATGTTTATGATTGCAAAGAACATGTAGCCGATTGCCAATCTTGGCTGTAAGACTTGCGGTATGCGCACGTATTGGCTTTTGTACATACTGGCTATTTGTTCTAATTTGCCGCCGGCGCTCATTGTAATGATTGGCGCGTTGTGTTTGACGACTTTTCTGTACGCTGCGATTGTTTCGTCTGTGTTTCCGCTGTAACTGATTATGAAGATCAACGTTTCTTTGTCGATGTAGTTTGGAACATTGAAGTCTCTGATGACGTAGACTGGGAAGTGTTCGTCTTTGAGATAGTTTTGAAGGATTAAGCCTGGTAATGCGGAGCCGCCCATACCAATAATGGCTATTTTTGTGACTTTTTGGTCTACTTTGATGTATTCAGTTAGTCCGTTTGCTCTGTCTATTTGAGTGGGAAAATCCATTAATACTTGGCGAAAGTCAGATTTATCATTGTCGTAGTTGAATTCCATAAGATAATTTCACAGAGTTTTGGCTTATAAAGATTTGGTATGAGGGATGTTTAAAAACTGATCAATGGATCAGATTACCAAGTTATATGCAATCCCTTTCTTACCAAGATGTGCTCTCAGAAGCGAATCAAACATTTTGCCGTGATTAGGATACCTCAGATGTAATAACTCGTGAACAATCACCTTAGACCGCTTATCCTTCGATTTATGAAGTAGTTCTATGGAGAAAGTCAATCTGCCATTACTTGAGCAACTTGCCCACTTTCTTCGCATCTTACGTATATGAATTTCTTTAGGCTTGACATTAAGTTCTTCTGCCCAATAAAACACTTCACGCTTGAATGTTTCGTTCATAATCATTTTTCAGTTTCCTTGAGTATCTTTGTTAATTTAGTAACTATCTCAACAGCCTTTTTTAGTGCTATGTTGTTTTTTCCGAAAATCTTGTAAAGTTCTTGCTTGATTTTTCGCTCTTGTTCTTCACTTGTTTTCCAATGAGGATATTTCCCGAAGATTTCAGTCATACTTTTGGATATTATTTCCGATGCTTCTACACCTTCATTCTTAAGAATCCAATAAACGCTAAATGTATCAGCTGACATCTTCTTGTCTAATTGCTCTTTCTTTGCTGAATTGATGTCATTAATGATTTCTTTGAGGTCTTCAAGTGTTTCTTGAGTGTCTTTTTGTCTTTGCTTGAACATCAACGAGATTGTTTCAGCTCGCTCACTTATTGAAATCAAATACGGACTGCTCTTTAATCTTTCAAGAACTGTGCTATTTATGCTCTTGAGCAAATTAAACACTCGCTCTGTATCGGACACATTGCTCTTGTCTAATTTCTTTAATGTCTGCTCATTGATTTCATAAATCTCAAGGTTTGATTTTATCTTGCCAGACTTTGTATTATCTTGTACCAGTTTTGCCGTCTTTCGTGCAAATTCTTTATCCACAAACATAGCTGGGTCATATGCTTCCTTTACAATCTTGAACATTCTTGAGATTGTGTCGTAATCAGTAATGTATGGACGCAAGAATGCATCAGGCGATAGTATCTCATAAATGTTGGAGAGCTCTTTGTAATACTCGTAGAAGTCTGTTCTTCTAATTTCATTACGGAAGTTTTCCAATACCGATTCAACTGCCTTGTCTCCTTTCTTTCCTTTGATTAATGAAATGTATTTGATTTGCCCAATCTCTATTTGAACTTTGAATCTATCTTTGAGAACCGCAATATCTTTGACGACACCCGCAATATCATGGCTATCAAATGATAATGCCTTTTCTAATTTATCAAAGATACCAACAAAGTCTAAAACAAATCCGCAGGGTTTCTTTCTTCCTTCCTCGTCTTCATATGGTCTATTGACACGAGCTATCGCTTGAAGCAAAACGTGATCTCGCATAGGTTTGTCAAGATACATGCAATACAAGATTGGCGCATCGTAGCCCGTAAGGAGCTTTTCAGTTACAATTAATATCTTAGGATTCTTGTCAGGCTTAGTGAAAGCTTTCCTAATTCTCTTTTCATCTTTCTCGTCTAAGTAATACTTCTTTAAGTCCTCAGTATCATTATGGTAAGGGCTGTAAATAACTTCGCTGCATTCTGAGGGGAAGTGTTTGTCAAGTTCATTTTTGTATAATGCACACGCTTCTCTATCAACGGCAACAATAAATGCCTTGTATCCCATAGGCTCAACGAAATTTACATAATGATCCACAATAAATTTAGTAACATCCTTTATTCTTTTTTTATTCTTGAGCATATTTCTCAAATTAACTGCTTTCTCAAGAATCTTGTTTAGATGTTCAATGTCACTCAAGCCTTCTGCTTCTTTGAGATTAAGGAATTCTCGCTCAAGAGTTTTCTTATCAGGTAATAGTTCGTTTGGAGCAAGAGTGTAATGCAATTTGAGTGTTGTGCCGTCCTCAATACTCTCGGCAATTCCATACTTGTCTAAATATCCATTTGGTGCATCATCTCGTCCAAATGTAACGAATGTACCTTTACCATAATTTGTTCTATCAATTGGTGTTCCCGTGAATCCTATGTACGTTGCATTAGGAAGTGCTCCCATCAAATAATTTCCTAAATCTCCACCAGTTGTTCTGTGAGCTTCATCAACAAGTACGAAGACATTCTTGTCAGTATTAACTTCGGCAGGCATACCTTCAAACTTGTGAATCATTGTGACAATCAATCCACGAGTTTTATTTCGTAGCAGGTCACGCAAGTGTTCTTTTGTTTCTGCAATGTGAACATTTTCAACACCAATAGATGTAAGATTACCAAACAGTTGAGTTTCTAACTCGTTTCTATCTACGAGCATAATTACTGTTGGATTTTCAAAAGTAGAATTTTCAATAATCTTTTGAGCGGAAACAATCATAGTATATGTTTTTCCGCTTCCTTGAGTGTGCCAGATAAGACCTCTATTCTTTGTCTTGCTTGCAACACGTTCAATAACTTTCTCAATTGCACGCATTTGGTGAGGTCGCAAGACTACTTTTTGCAGTTCATCATCTTTTCTCGTGAACAACACATAATCAACAATAGTCTTGAGAGCTGTTTCTTTGTTGAAGAAGCCCTTAACCAATGATTCAAAATCTTTTGCATTGCTTTCAACTTTCCAGTTGAATAAGCCCTTCATTGAGAAGCTCCAAGTCGTTGCATAAATGAATTGAATTAAGTGCGTGAGTGTGTAAATTTGCAATAAAGTCAATGGCTCAGG
>DATGWN010000072.1:0-2432 GCA_035299465.1 Acidobacteriota bacterium
GGATTCGCGGATCGACAAAAGAAATCGACGATAATCCAAGCATCATCTCTACGTCGTTCTCTAACGCGACAATGGACAAGCGTGACGCACACGCAAGTGCCGCAAGCGTATTGTATCCCAAACCAAAGCAATAATCCAAAATACGCTGACCATCTTTGATGGAGCACGGCTTCACGTATTTCTCAACCGCCTCTTCCCATGCCCCAGATTGAGAGTGATACGTCTGGTCATACTCGCTGTTATGCAGCGTCATCGAACCATCTTTGGTCTGGACAGGTGTATACGTCGCCATGCAGGCAAGAAAGATACTCAAACTTTTAAATAAGATTGTTTGCCGACACTCTGATGGACGAACACAAAACGCAAACGACAGTCACTCCCGCATGCCCATACTTTGGTACCTGTGGCGGTTGCACTGCCCAACACATTGCGTACGAAGTCCAAGTCGCAAATAAGCGCGCACTTGCCGCCCGCGTCACCGGACAGCCAATTGAAAAAGTCAGTATATTCAGTGGCGACCCATATCATTATCGTAACCGAATGGATTTCATTTTCACAGAAGATGGTTTTGGACTTAGAAAGGAAGGCAAATGGCAATCAGTGATTCCTGTTGAGGCGTGTACTATCAGCAATACTAAAATCAACGACCTCATAAAAGAAGTCCGCACGCTTTTTCCAATAGACGCCTTCAACCAAAAAACGAAATCAGGCACGTTCAAATATATCGTCATCCGTGCAACAAAGCACGCAAGTTCTCTCTCATTTGTCGTAAACATGGAATCTATGAAAATCGAAGAAGCCATGAAAAAAATTGAGCAGTTCGCAAAAGTAACGACGGCCGACAATATACTGTTTACGTACGTCGAAGCAGATAATGAAAATCCGACTTCTCACGAGTACATCGTCATGAAAGGCAGCGATATGCTCACGGAAGACATCGCAGGCAAGACGCTGACATTTAGCACACAAGCATTTTTCCAGAACAATTCGCAGATGGCAAGCGAAATGATTCTCTATACTAAATCTAGAATAGAAGCACGAAATCTTCCAAAGTCACACCTCTTGGATTTGTACGGCGGCGTCGGCACATTTGGCATCGCATTATCAGACGTCTGCACGGGAGTCACCATCGTTGAGAGCGTTGCTGGCGCAATCGACGCAGCGAAAATAAATATCGAGAAAAACAAAGTCAATAATGCAAAAGCGTTGCTCATGGACGCCGCGCAGCTAAAAAAACTACAACTCCCATCACCGCTCATCATAGTCACCGATCCACCACGCACAGGCATGGACGCACGCACCATCGACCAAATCAATCGACTCTCACCTGATCTTATCATCTACGTATCATGCAACCCACATCAACTAGAAAAAGAACTTCCACGTCTCAAACCATACGATGTCGCAAGCGTCGCCGTGTTCGATCTATTCCCGCAGACAAACCATTCTGAAATCGTCGTAGAACTCGTTAAGAAAAAATAATTATTGCGGCGCTTCCTTGAAAATACCGCTCATCGCTTCTATGAACAACGCAAGACTCCATGCCTGCGTAACGCAGCCATCCGCAGTTTGGCTTTGGGCGCTGGAGACTTCGGCAAGCGAACCCACTGCACCTTGCGATACAATACCATTTGTACATGAAAGCAAAATATCCTTGATGTATTTTGAGTATTTCTTGGGCTGCAGATTCCACAAGGCAAGCGCAGCAAGCGCATTCACAAAGAACCAAGAATCTCCTCGGTGATAACTGACATTTGTTTGGCCAGTATAATTTTTCGTGAACAATGGATGATTTTTATCGATGGATGATAAACCGCCCCACGGCATCCATAAGTGTGTCAATGCAGAATCAAACGTCTGTTCCCATTCTTTTTGAGTCAACAGCTCAGGCGCAATGTAATATGCCAAGAAAATGTTTGGTCGAATAGTATAATCCAATGTACCGTCCGGATTTTTCCCATCATGTAAGACAGTCGTGAAAAGTTTTGCTTTCACGTGTTTAACAAAGCGCTCTTTCTGTTCTGTGATGAACTCGTATTGTTTGTCTGCAAGAATTGTGTTTATCTTTTTGATAAGCGTCAAGTGTGCAATGTACAACGCTTGGATTTCAATTCGAGCACCTGCCCGCACATCGCCTTGTGGCATACCGGTATCCATCCATGTTTCCAGCGGTCCGTTTTTAATAAGACCGTCATGTCGTTTGGCTTCCAGCGTATGCACTGCATCGACCAATTTTTTTCGAAGAGTAACAAGCTCATCTTTGGAAAAGTAATGTTCAGTCTTTGTTTTCTCAAGCACTCGCATTGTACGAAGAGCCATCCAGCCCAGTCCATCAGCACAACCCAAATCTGCGTGCGGGAATCTGTTTGACAATTGCCCTTCCTTTGTGAACGTTTGCTGTTGGCGCTTGAGCATCTGCACAGCGAGCGGAT
>DATGWN010000073.1:0-5122 GCA_035299465.1 Acidobacteriota bacterium
TCAATCGGTGTACGCCATAAACGCCCAAGATTCGTCTTTCGTGAATTTCACGGCGAGAAATACGAGCGGATTCTTCCTCAATGCGTCCACCGGTCTTGAACTTGCAAACATCTATGTTGTCAACGCTTCAATAGCCATTGAGCTCAATCAGACGACAGATAGCACGTTTGAGAATATTACATCGTCGCAGATTATCATGAGTGACGATTCGCAGGACAACACTCTCATAAACGTCTCATACACATCTGGCACGTTTGGCTCCGCAACTTTTGTCGAAGAGCAATATTTCTACATTCGAGCCATTGACTCCGCGTCGTCTCTTCTTTCCAACGCGAGTATCGTTATAGAAAACGCATCCACGACCGTCTTCACAGGCGAGACGAGCGGAGCATCCGAGGGTTATGCATCAGTCAGAGCGCAATTGATTCGAGCATACTCGAATTCCACACTTGACAACACGTATCAGATTACTGCAACACTGCCTGGATTCTCTGATGTGGTAAAAAACATCGTCCTCAACCAAACAAACGGCGCATATAGTGTTCAATTTTCTGGCATAGGTGCGTGCGCAGCAATATCAAACAGCGCAACATACACATTACGGCAAAATATTTACACCAATGGATCGTGCTTTAACATCACCGCAGACACCGTGACGATAAACGGGAATGGATTTGGTGTTTATGGCGGATTTGCAAACATCACTGGATTCGACATCCAAGCAGACGACGTAACGCTGACTGGACTGACGATTTCACAATTCAACCGAGGCATCCATATACCGCAGACAGTCCAAGGGTTCATATTGGAAGACTCGACTCTTGAAGACAATTACTATGCATATGCTGACAACGCATCTACGGATTCCACCATAGAGAATGTAGCGTTTGTCAACTCTACGCATGTACTCAAGTTGAACGGCACAACAGATGGTTTGAGCATCATAAATACAACAATAAATCTCCAATTATCGACAGCCATTGCGTTCAACCAATCTGTGCAAACGCAAGACACACTGTTCGATGAAGTAGACATAATTCATACCAACGGTTCGCTTACCAACATAAGTGGCACAGTCGACGGATTATATGAAATCGGCGTCATTTCGACATACTATCAAATCGGAATCACGAATCTCTCGTTGGTGCGGTTCAAGCGTAACATCAACGCGACAAATCTGGACCTTGACTCAGACATTCTATTCGCTTACAATTACTTTAAGCTCAACGATACGCGACAATCTCAAATGAATAAGACTGCCAATATCACTCTTTATGCGCTCAATGAAGGATCGCAACGGAGCATCATACGAAACAATGTGCTGTGCGACGAAGACACCACTCCTGGCTGTACAGAAGGCACGTCTATTGATTCGTCACCATTCACGTTCAACGTATCAGACTTCAGAAACGCAAGCAATTATTCTGTTCGCGGATTTGTGGTGAAACTCAATTACCCCGAATTAGATGATCGAGTGAGACAAGACGATATTCAATTCCAGTTCAATGCAACGCCTGCATATGGTTCAATATTAGATAATTGTTCCTTTCAGATAAACGATGTGGAATATGATTCTTTTAGTCGTGCAGAGTTAAGTGCTAAATCCACATTCAACGTCACAGTTCGATATCTAGATGTCGGTGACTATTCATGGGAAGTTTTCTGCGACGATAACGCAAGTCTGCGTCAAAATGCAACTTCCAACTTTTCCGTCAGAAGTTCGGGCGGCGGAGGCGGCGGGGGAAGTAGCGGCACTATAGGACTAAATGGTAATTCTAAATGGTGGGTGAACACATTTGAAGATGACGCTACGAATTTGACACAAGTCACGCACTATCTGCGCGCACTCGATGGCATTCGAATTCGCGTAAAGGGCGAATCACACCACGTCGGCGTTGTGTATCTCACAAGTACAATGGCCACAATCAACATTTCGTCAAAGACGCAACAGATAAATCTCACAGTAAACGAAACCCGCAGAATTGATTTGGATGAGGACAACGAGTCAGATATCCGTGTCACACTACACGAAATTTCTAAAAACACAGCCGGATCATTGCAAGCCAATGTTTCTGTCGTTTCAGTTGTACCCGGAAGTCCCGGAACGGATTACGTCATCCCGGAATTTGCCCCTGTCACCAACAACAGTCAAACGCAAGAAAATATGACAATCGTCGCAACACAGGGGGGTTCAAGCGGACCTACTGGACCATTGAATCCTGCAGGAAAGAAAAAGAATACCCAACTCGTCGTGATTTTGGTCGTTTTCACATTAGGCGCATCCATATACGCTGTGATGAAATCCAACGCCAAAAAGTCTGAGAATAAGATTGAGGAAATGAAGCCGCGGGAAAAAGTCCTCACCGCCGTGCCGCTTATGGACCCGCATTTGTATCAGTCACTTGCTGCAACTTACACGACAGGTCAATCCATCGAAAGCATGAAATTCCATCTCTTTGAGCGAGGCTATTCTAGAGAGAATGCAGACCAAATTATGAATCAATTCATGCTAGACCATTATGTGAAGACTGCTCTTGAGCATGGCCTAAAACCCGAACAGATCCGTGAAGCGCTACGAGCAGCTGGCTGGCCAGAGTACCTGCTATCTCAAGTCTTCTATGAGCAAGAAAAATAGTGTAATGAGGGCTCTTCCAAACTGATTAATGACGTCTCACATTCAATCACAACGTTTATGAACAATCTCCGTTTTCAAAAGTGCATGGCAAAAGACGACAATGACCAAATAGCTGTAGATGATGAATTAGATTCACCTACGCCGTTTCCGGACAGAGAAAAATACGTTTTTAAGCCAAAATTTGAAGAGCGGTATAAGGCACTGCTCGGTGAAGACAACTATAAGCGCTTCATAGATTATTCACTTTCATTTAAAAGACGAGGAATTCGAGTAAATACGCTAAAGACCTCAGTAAAAGATATCAAAAAAAGACTCTCTAAATCCTGGAATCTCATTCCTGTACCATGGTATTCTGACGCATTTTGGATTGAACACAAAGGAACTGGTGATGATCACCGTCGCGACGTCGGAAATCTCATTGAACACGCGCTTGGGTATATCTACATACAAGACCCTGCGTCAGCAATCCCGCCTCTCGTACTTGACCCTAAGCCAGGCGAAAAAGTGTTGGACATGTGCGCAGCACCAGGCTCGAAAACGACGCAGATGTCACAATTGATGAACAACACTGGAATCATCGTCGCAAATGAAATAATTGGAACACGAATCGCCGCGTTAGGCGTCAACGTTCAACGCATGGGTTCGCAAAACGTAATGATTAGCCAGGCTGACGCAACTCGGCTTCCAAAAGTGATGTTTGATAAAATTCTCCTTGACGCTCCATGTTCTGGAGTCGGTACTATTAGAAAATCTCCGCGAACAATTAATATGTGGAATCCAGGCATGATCCAGCGCCTCGTGCTCACGCAACAAAAATTGCTTGAAGCAGCATATGAAAGACTTGCGCCGGGCGGGACAATTGTCTATTCGACTTGTACCACAGAACCTGAAGAAAATGAAGGTATAGTTTCGTGGTTTGTAAAGAAATATCCTGATATGTCTGTCGCCCCGATTAAGCTTGACATCGTTCGCTCGCCACCAGTCACTGAATTTGCAGGCGAAGTATACGATTCGCAAGTGAAGAACGTGCTGCGAATTTGGCCTTACGATAATGATACTGAAGGATTCTTTGTATCCAAGCTCGTCAAGAAGAAGTAATTGCGTCGGCACCGTGTGTGGAATTCCAAATACGGTTAAATTCTAGAATATATTCTGCAGCAATCATCGAATCATAGATGATAAGAAGATTCTCGTCATTCCCAGAATCGCCGTTCTTTGTCGGATTATACGAACCCGTCAAGACCACAGAATCATCGACGATGAATATTTTATCGTGCAATTGGCCAGTTTGATTGGACACGGCCACTGAAATATGAGCGTCGCGCAAAGTCTCAAATACGGAGTATTGTGAGATTTGTCGTTTCTCCATGACCCCTTGGACAGTCACGTTCGTCTTGTTTACCAGTATGAGTGCTGATGCTATTCGGTCAGAAGTGAGTGAGAATGTCAAAAATCGAACACTGGCATTTGCAGAAAGAATTTGTTTTACGACGGCATCTTCGCAAGAGTCGTCTGGACAAAAGTGGACGCTTACAGCTGTATTATTCACAACGACGGTGCTAAATGAATTTGGTTTACCTCGTCTAAATGTGCCGTTCCACAATTCCTCAAACTCTGCCGTATAGAGTCTCGCTATAGCGGTTGAATCGATACGCAAAAAGTTGTTTGCGTTTTTGTAGAAATCATTGTATGTAGGGTTCATGCTTCCTGTGGTGACATAGTGAGAATCGATGATACAAAATTTGTTATGCATCAATCCTCCTCTCGTATCGTGGCGCGAAATACTGTTGGCAGAATCAGATTCTAATAGTGCAAGCTCTTTTTGATAGTCATCATCGTACACCAATCTGGTTTGGACTCCGTGCTTAGACTTATTTTGTAGTACTGTCAACATATCATCGTCTTCTGGATCGTATAAGGCACAATCGAGTGACTCGTTTGCAGACGCAATAGCACCAATAAATTCTCCCTTGCAATCTTCTCGTGGACAAAAATATATTTCCAGAGTCCCATTATCCCTTGGCGTGACTGGCTGCTCTGTACCTGAAAGTCCGAACAACCAGATAACAATGACGATGACAAGTAACGCAAGAAGTTTTTTCATACTATAACTTTCCAAAGACATTGAGATAGTTTGCGAGTATTTGGTTTGCCACTTCAAGCGGCACGCTGCCTTTCACTTTAGCAATCGTAAGAATTGTGGTCGTGACATTCGCCGGTTCGTTTCGTTCTTGCTTATAGTGCAGATATGGCGCATCCGTCTCCGTAAAGATTCGAGACAAGGGAACAACCTCGATGATTCGTTGAAAGGTTTTTGAAGTCACCGCTCGCACAGGTACTGAGAAGTACATGCCTGCTGCGACCGCCTCTTTCGCTTGCTCAACAGAGCCGCAAAAACAGTGAAGGATTGCAGGCACCTTTGCGTGGGCAGCCACAAGTTTGATTGTGTCGCCTTCCGCGCCTCGGCTATGTAATATGATTGGCTTC
>DATGWN010000074.1:0-8818 GCA_035299465.1 Acidobacteriota bacterium
GCATGCCTGTCAATTTCTGCAAGAACTGCAATGGCTTCCAACCGTTTTCACGTCGGCATACAACCAAGATTTCACTTGGTGCATAGTGCTTAAGCAAATTGAATGAGAGTCGCGCACGTTCGTCGATTTTCTGTACGTTAAGTACTGAAAGACCATCGGATCTTGTCTTGTAGATGAATGGTGACATTTGTGTCGTCTTAAACTTAGTTCCTACATGGATACCAGTCTTCAAGTAAGTGTCTGTTGGTACAAGCATATTCGCATCGTTGACGTTCTTTTGCATGTCAAGATCTTCTGCTTGTGAAATGACTGTAGTTGTTTCTTGCGCGTCTTGTGCGTCTTCTTTCTTCTTTGGCATTTTTTCTCCAAAGCCTAACTTTCAGAACGTAGCACTTTTTTTTGCCTCATGCTACTCTGACCGTTGACGTATCAACAGTCGTTGGCTTTACCAGTTGGGAATTGTCGGCCGTTTATAAATATTTGGGTGGGTTTCGACGAGGAAAGGTTTTTATGTATCCGCGTTATTGCCTTTTGTATGGGAGATGAGATACATTTTGCCGTACGAAGTCCAAGTACTTCGCGACCAGGTTGGGAGCAATTAACTGAATACAGCGCGGGTGGCCTAGTTTGGCAAGATGCAGATTCCGTGGTTTTTCTTAAATCCAAAACCGGCGCTGAGAAATCATTCTATATTCCAAAAGGCCACGTCGACATAGTAGACTCATTTGCAGAAGATATCATCACTGCAGGCATACGTGAGACACGAGAAGAAATGAATTTTCCTGCATCTGCATCACTGCGATTCAATGGTTTTGTCACAAATTATCGAGAACAAAAAGATTTTGAAAAATCCAAAGAACAATCATTTAAGACAATCACCATTGTGGGACTTAGTCTTGACGATGTACTGCAAACGAATCGTTGGATACACGAAGAAAAGCATATCGTGGGTATGAAATGGGACGATGTTTATCGATATGTCCACCCTGATTTTGAGCCGCATCTTCGCGAATACCATTGTCATCTAAGCATGCGAGGCAAATTGTGAGCCTGTTTAAACCAGGTTTGGAAAAGAAGCTGGCTGAATCATTTGTCGGCAAACCTTCTGATCTGGTGGGTTTTCACGCGGTTCTGAAATCTTTGGCTGAAAAAGGACTCTTGACGGTCGACGCTCAGCAGATGAGTTCATATGTTTCAACAGCATTACAACACCTTTGCTCATCTCCCTATGTCGCATTTCACATTTATGATTCATGGGCAGAAGATAATGGTGAACCTGACGGTATCGCGTTATATCAGTTGGTCAACAGCGCGTTTGCCAGCGTCCTTGGACTCAAAAATCATGGTGCGCCGCAATCTGATGAGGTCCTCAGATATCTGAAAAAAATTAAAGTGGATTCTGTTGTGACAACGTCGCTAGGAGATACAGAAGTTGGCGGACTTGCGCGCATTTCACGATCAGGCGAAGATATCATCGAGCATAAGCGCATTTATCCAGAATCCGATTACTATCACGAATTGACACGAGGCGGCGTCAAAGTGGAGTACATACCGCTGGAACTTTTAATTCTAAAAAGTTAAAACTAAGAAAATTACAGATGCTTCACAACTTGGCCGACTATGTAGCCCGCTGCAAGAACAGTTGAAGGCATGGTGTAGATAATGTTTGCAACGTTATATCTTTGCGGATATATCGCTGAGACAATTT
Organism: Acidobacteriota bacterium; assembly: GCA_035299465.1. Taxonomy (GTDB): domain Archaea; phylum Nanobdellota; class Nanobdellia; order Woesearchaeales; family DATGWN01; genus DATGWN01. Next base: position 1,709 of record DATGWN010000074.1, read on the forward strand.
TATCGTCATGCGTGATTTGGTCGGCACAATATCGATACAAATTGAGGACTGGAACCCATCGCTGCCATTCTTTTGATTTAAGCACTTTTGCGCGGTCTTCAAAGAACGTGTTTATTTCTTCTCGCGATAAATCAAACGACGCTTCGCCAAGTTTTCCAAAAGCATAGGAACCTTGCGGAGTCATTGCTCGTAATCTCGCTTGCCCGAGTTCTAATTTCATGTCTAGCGTACATTCTTTGTTTGCCATAAGGAGGGGATATCGTGGGAGTTAATAAAAGTGAGCGTTAGTGTGTGGAGTAGTGTGAGATGAATATAGTGATTGCTTGTGACTTAGTACACGAATAGTAACTTAAGAAACTGAAAAAAAGAAAAAATTAGAATTCTTCGGAATCCTGTGGCTTTTCTGGTGCTGGTGCTGGTGCTGGTGCTGCTGCACTTGCGCCAACTACTTCTGCAAAGCCTACTTTTCGAAGAACCTTGTTCACTTTGATCTTGACATTATCGCCCTTTTGGACGTTTGGTACGAAGAGAACGAAACCGTCTTTTCTAGTAAAGCCGTCTCCCTTTTCACCGACACCTTCAATTGTTACGTCGAGTTCATCGCCTACTTTTACTGGCGCTTCTCGGTTGCTGTCGAATGATCTGTCTCTATTGTTGAAATCTCTATTGAATCTTTGTACTTGTTGCATTTTTTATCTCCTAAATAGTCGCTGTACTATGTATATGCCCTTGAAACACAGCGTACCTCAAGAACAAGATTAGGATGCGGAACTTAGTTTATAAAGATTATGAGGGTTGGTTCGACATACTTATAAAGTAACTGGGATAGACAGTTTTTGGATGACGCGACAGACTCCACACCCGACACGAACTATACCATTACTTGCATGTAAAAAGATGCTCAAAGCAGCCGGTGCAAATCGAATTGCAGATGATGCACTTATTGTCTTTCGCCAGCAGCTTGAAGAGAAGGTCGCGGAGATCGCACTTGAAGCGCTACGATTTGCAAAACATGCGAAACGCCGAACTATCCAAGCTTCTGACATTACATTAGCTTTACAGAAAAAATCTAACTAAAAATTCTTTGGCAAACATACCATTACAACTTAATCTGCATAAAGTCAAAACCTAGCTCTGTTTGGGCAAAGATTGCTTTTGCGTCATCGATTAAATCAGCCGGCGATTTGTATCTTTGAGAGACGTGAGTTAGAACAAGTCTTTTACTGTTTGACATCGTCGCAATCTGTGCTGCCTGGGCACTTGTCAAGTGATTGTATTTTTCTGCTTTGTCTTCTTCGTCGGCAGCATATGTAGATTCTGCGATGAGCAAATCCGCATTTGTTGAGATGTCTACTGCCTGTTTGCACATACCCGTGTCAGGCACATACGTGATTTTTTTTCCTGTCACGATGGTCGTTATTTCGTCCGCTTTGATGAGTTTGCCGTTCACTTCTACATCTTCTCCTTTCTGAAAGCGTGCAAGAATAGGCCCATCAGTCAAGCCATATTTAGGCAATAATTGTGTCTTTATTCGTCGTCGATCTTTTTCTATAAATGAGAATGCGACGCACGGAATTCCATGATCCAGAGAAATGTATTCAATGTAATATTGCGATGTTTCATGAGCTTTTTTTGGCACATCTGAGTGTTCGAGTTCTATTACGTCAATAGCGATTCTTTGGTCAAAGTATGTTGCGGACAAAAGTAAGTCAAGTCTCTTTTTCGTTTCGACAGGTCCGATGACAATCAGCTTGCTTGGACTGTCTCGCCCGCTCAAGGTCTGTATTAATCCTAACACACCCGCGACGTGATCTGCATGCCAGTGGCTCAGACAGATAACTTTCACGTCGTGACGGTTGATTCCCGCAATATTCATCTGGCGCTGCGTGCCTTCGCCGCAATCCATGAGAATGCCTTGTCCTTGATAGTCTACGTAAAGACCACTTACATTGCGTTCCTTTGTCGGAACCATACAGCTAGTACCAAGGAGTGTGATTTGAACCATTGTGCAATTAGGGCTTTGAGCATTATTTATATTGATGTCGAATGGGCCTGCGTTATTTTGCTGGCCTTCAAGTACCTTTTACTTGCACTACAATCTTTATAAAGAAGAATGAGCAAGATTCGTACTGTATGGGCGTAATTAAAGTATTGGATTCACTCTTTCGCACAACTGTCGACGATATCAAGTCCTTGAAGATACAGGGCGCTGAGTCGATTGCAAAAGCGGCAGTTGATGCATTTGCACATGTCGAACATAATGCATATGACCAATACATGGACGCACAAGCATACGCTCAAGCTCTTGATCTTGCGAAACAAGAATTATTCGATACTCGACCGACAGAACCTACTCTGCGAAACGCGCTTTCTTTACTTTGGCCTTACAATAGAAAAGTCACGACGATAAGCGAAATGCATGACACATATGTCAAACAACTTCTTTTCGTGCGAGAACACTTTGATCGTGTCACGACAGCATTGCCAAGTTTGGGTTCAGATAAAATCAAGGAAAAAGATATCATATATACGCACTGCCATTCAACTTCCGTTATGTCAGTCATATTAGATGCACATGCACAAGGAAAAAACATTACTGTAAATAATACGGAAACACGACCTCGACATCAAGGACGCCTCACTGCAGCAGATTTAGCAAAACACGATGTTCCTGTCAATCACTATATTGATTCTGCGATGCGACTTGCTATCAAAAATTGTACTATCGTTCTATTAGGCGCGGATGCAATAGACCACGAAATGAAAGTCTACAACAAAATCGGTTCCGAATTAGTTTGTGAAACGGCAAAGGCGCACGGGAAACCTGTCTATATCTGCACAGATTCCTGGAAATTCGATCCACGAACCGCATTTGGTTATGCTGAGCGCATCGAAGAACGGTCACCTGTCGAAGTCTGGGATCTACCACCTAAAGGTGTGACTGTGCACAATCCAGCGTTTGAAAAAATAAATCCTAAATTGATAACCGGAATCATCTGCGAGTTAGGTATTTTCACACCAAAAGAATTTGTTAAAGTCGTCAAGGAAACGTATCCGCAACTTCTGAAATAATTTATTTTTTCAAATTATTCAAAAGTCATTCAACTATAAAATCAACGCAGATTCTGTAGGTCTTTATTCCCTGACAGCCGCAGGTATGGATGCCTAATATTTTGCATGCCATACTGTTTCGCTTGCATGCGAGTTTTACTTTCTCTTCCGCTTTTGAGAATTCTTCTTCGTGCAGGAAATCGTAATAATGAATTATTGTTCCGACGTGAGATACATACAGCGCGTCGTCTAAGAATTGATCAGCAGTCTTGGGTAGATTCATGACAATTCTGTCAAAAGTTTTCTTTTCTTTCACAAACATCGGAATTGTTTGATGGACGTCTGCACAGATTAACTTGACATTTTTTATGTTATTTTTCTTTAGACCATCCAGACCACACTCATGTCCTGCAGGATTTATTTCTATCCCAACAATCTCCCTGGCATCGGTCTTTTTGGCCAATACAATTGGCTGTGGCGCCGCGCCACTGAACATGACGAGAATTGATTCGCCACTATGAACTTCATTTGCGATTCGCATTCGTTCATTTGCCAGGCGCGGGGAAAAATAGACATTCTCCACATCCACGACAAACGTCACACCGTTTTCTATATGTTCAGTTTTACGAGTATCGATACCTGCGAGGAATTTCATCTTCTGATTTCTGTATACACCCTCATGTCCGCTGTCTTTTCGCAGCACGGTTTTGATTGCAGGATTTGTTTGCAGCAATGCTTGCGCAATTGCAAGTTCAAATTCTCTCAATTCATAATCTATCTCTAGAATCGCTATGCTTCCAACCAGATCATATGCAGACTTTAGTTGCTGCAGTTGTTTATCGCTAAGTGTGTCTTGGAGAGCCGCCTTTAGAGTCTTCGGTTTCTTTTTGGCCCCAGTCAGCGCGTCAGCCGCTTTCTCCTCGAACAAAACGCCGGATTTTCGGAATCTCTTTTTTACAGGCACAAGGATGTGAGTCTCAGTTTTAGACGAGCGAAACTGAGAGTCTAGCAAATCGTGTTTACGAATATATGCGAGCACATCTTGTGCGTTTTTCAGTTCCACTTTCGCGATAAGCACCATCGGTATTCCCAAAAACATAAAAGAAGTTATAAACGTTCTCTCAATTCCAGATATCATCCTATGGTGGACAAATCAGATAAAATCACAACAGAAAAAATCGAGAAATACTTCGACGTGACTGGACGCGCTCTCAAAAAGTTGCGATTGACGACAGACAAATCCAAGCTCGAAGATGCGAAAGATTTCTACGATATGGCGCAACGCTATTACTCTGATGCGCAGCATTTCTTTAAGAAAGACGATCTCGTCAACGCATTTGCGGCCCTTAACTATGCCCACGGTTGGCTTGATGCAGGTGCACGTATAGAACTTTTCGAGGTCGATGGTGACAACGTTTTGTTCACAGTTGACGCCGAGCACGTCGAAAAACGACGCGGTCGTTCTCATTAAATTTATAAACAGCCTACCGTTTTCTACGTATAAATGACAGTAGCAAAGAAACCCAAAGCAGAATCGGACGTCGAAGCACCTAAAAAGAAGGCTGTAAAAAAGACGAAGAAAGATGACCTTGGACACTCAGCTCACGTCGAAGAGTCCGCAGCTTCAACGCCGGTAAAATCATCATCTCAATCATCAGTTTCATCAGATGCTATCGCCAAAGGCCAGCCAGTCGTAAACATCGGCTTTGTTGGGCACGTCGACCACGGGAAGACTACTTTAACTCAAGCATTGTCTGGCAAATGGACTGATACACACTCCGAAGAAATCAAACGCGGTATCACAATCAGACTTGGTTATGCAGACGCAGTCTTCTACCAGACGGCAAGTGGCGAATACACTACTTCTCCTACAGATTCCATGGGTCGAGCAAACAAAGCGACTCGAAAAGTGAGTTTTATCGATGCGCCAGGCCACGAAAGCCTGATGGCAACGATGCTTGCAGGTTCTATGATCATGGACGGGGCACTCTTGCTTATCTCTGCGAGCGAAACTTGTCCACAACCTCAGACTCGAGAACACCTTTCCGCTCTTGAAATGTGTGATATCAAAAACGTCATCGTCGTACAAAACAAAATCGACATGGTCGACGAAGAGCAAGCTAGAAAGAACTATCAGCAAATCAAAGATTTCCTCAAAGGCACACCGTACGAGAATGCACCAGTTGTTCCAGTCTCTGCTGTCCACAAAATCAATATCAATTACCTCATCGAAGCGATTGAAACTGTTGTACCAACACCAGTCAGAAATCCAAACGAAGATCCAATGTTCTTGGTCGCGCGAAGCTTTGACGTAAATAAACCAGGTACTGAGCCAAAAGATCTCAAAGGCGGTATTCTTGGCGGTAGTTTAGTTCGCGGTAAGATTAGCGTCGGCGATACTATCGAAATCAGACCAGGTCGTGTCATGGAACGAAAGAACCAGCTTGCTGCGGTTTCATACAAAACGCAAGTAGTTTCTTTAGTGACTGGTGGTAAGTCAGTCCAAAGTATCCAACCTGGCGGATCAGTAGGCATTCTCACAAAATTAGATCCTGCAATTGTCAAAGCTGATAAGTTGACAGGCTGCGTCGTCGGTCATGTCGATAAGTTGCCTCCAGTGTGGGTCTCAACTCTCAAACTCGATGTCCATCTCCTAGACAGAGTCGTCGGTAGTGTCGAAACTGCTGCAGTCGACCCTCTTCGAAAGATGGAACCACTTATGTTGAATGTCAACTCAGCTACAACCGTTGGCGTCATCACAGAACTTTCCAAAAAAGAAGTCGTCTGCACACTAAAATTGCCGATCTGCGCAGATGTCGGAAGCCGTGTCACAATCTCTAGAAGAATCGGAAACCGATTCAGATTGATTGGTTATGGCATCATTCTTGCTTGAGTATCGTCATGAAGTCGGCGATAGATTTATAAATGAACTGACCTAGGATTCGTGTATGGCTTCAGCATTTGGAAACGCGCTGCAATTCTTAGCTGCGATAGGCATTTACGATGTCGTTCTCCCATTCCTTCTTACTTTCGTCATAGTCTTTGCAATTCTTGAAAAAACAAGAATCCTCGGTGAAGATGTCGTCGGTAAAGAAAAATACACTAAAAAGAACCTGAACGCTCTAGTCGGCTTCTGTGTTGGTTTCTTCGTCGTTGCTTCAACAAGCATCGTTGCAATCATCAACCAAACGCTCGCACAGATTGTGCTCTTGTTCATCATGTCCGTGTTCTACATGGCGCTCATCGGTATCTTCAACAAGAATGACCAAGCTACAGAATTACCTTCCAGTTGGAAGAAAGGTATGATGTGGACTATGCTCGTCGTTTTACTCTTCATCTTCGCAAATGCAATCAAACTGCGAAACGGACAAAGTGTCTTAGACTTCATCTATTCGCAAGTTATCGGCAATTATAATTCAGCAGTGGTTTCATCACTCTTACTAATGGCAGTCATCATCCTCGTCATTTACTTTTTGGTGCGAGATCCGCACGCTAAAGAGCGAGCTGGCGCAGGTGGCGGCAGCCCACCAGGACATTCATAATGGTACAAAACATATTCGAAGAAGGAATTTTCAAATTACGAGAACTCGGTGTTGATGATGTTGTCGTCCCATTCATTCTCATTTTTGCAGTTGTATATGCAATTTTCTCTAAGATTAAAATTTGGGGAGAAAACAAGGAAAAGAAATACCAGGGCGCAAAATTCGATGTAGTCATTGCCCTCGTAGTCAGCTTACTTGCAGTTTGGCAGCACATGGCTAATCCTGGTTCGCAATGGGATATTGTTGAAATGCTTAACAAAGCACTTCCTCAAGTTTCACTCGTTTTGGTCGCAGCAGTGATGATGATATTAATGATTGGCATCGTGGCTGGAGAGGCACCTACTGTTTCTGGCGCAACTAAAGTCATGGCATATATTGTCCAATTCGGCGCAGTTGCGGCATTAGTCTATATTTTCGGATCAAGCGCAGGCTTGTCATACTGGGACCTCCCGTACTGGCTTGTCAGCTACGACATCTGGGTACTTATCGTTGTCTTACTCGTCTTTGGATTAATCTT
>DATGWN010000075.1:0-31370 GCA_035299465.1 Acidobacteriota bacterium
AAGAAATTAAGAAATACGATGGCAAAAAAGATATTGACATATTATTCGTTGGCAGACTTCATTTTCAAAAAAACGTCTTCCTGCTTCTTAATTCGATAGTTGCCTTGCGAGAGAAACAACCTGACATTACCTGTACTATAATCGGGGACGGACCAGAATTGAAAAAGATTGAGAAGTTTATTCAGCAACATTCGCTATCAAAAAATATAACGCTTAAGAAAAATACGAAGGATCACGACGAGCTATACCGCTATTACCAGCGGGCCAAGATTTTTGCATTCCCTTCACTTCTTGAAGGTTTTGCCATCGTATCTTTGGAAGCAATGGCCTGCGGACTTCCTATTGTGACTATAGACGCACCTCAAAATCACGCAAAAGAGACAATAGGCAGCGGAGCTCTATACGCGAGTAACACGATCTCTGATTTTAGCCAGAAAATACAAATTCTTCTAAATGACAAAAAAATGTATCAAAGAATGAAGAATGAAAATTTGAAACGTGCACAATCGTATTCTTGGACTAAAGCAACGAGACTATTGGAACGTTTATACTCGTCGCGGATTTAGATAATATGCAGTGCTGTTCTCTAGCGAGCCATTACAGTTAAGTTCGGACAAAGCATCATCGCACAAATTCACCACTTCGCCATACTGTGCACAGGAGACGAGAGCTTTTTTGCAAGTTCCATTAACAATATAGATTGCCGTATTGAAGCAAACATTAGAAACACCGCCTTCACGCTTTAGTGTTCTTTCACAGAAAATTTCGTGAGTGGGATTATACATTTCTGGAAACACACCTAACATTATCCTTGCCAAGGTGGTGTGAGACAAATAAGTTGAGTGACGAACATTCAAGTCAGAGATTCCAACAATGAATGCCTGAGATGCTATTATCACTATAAGAACGTAAGGAATGAATTTGATAGGCCGTAAGTATGAAATTTGTCTCACAATTATAAAAAAGAAAAACGGCATCAAAAGAACGGTATAACGACTTGGCCCAGCACTACCATGATTCCAATTTAGTTGCAATGCACAAAGTATTGCTATACAAAATACAACCACGATCAACGTATAATCCATAAGCCACTTGCGTTCTGCAATATAACTGTACCCAACAACAATGGGTACCAAGAGCATGCTAATTGGAATAAACGAGATCATACCTATATTCGCATCAAGGAACAATTCAATTACTTTGAGAAAGGACCAATATGCAATTGATATGTGGCCATCAATCACATTTATCTGCCCGAAATTCCAAAGATAAAAGAATGAAGGAATGAGTGCAAAAGCAAGAAAGAACACCTGATATAACTTCAGTCGCCAGTTTTGTCGATACATTGCGTTAATGCACACAAATAAAACATAAACCAATACTGCCTGATGTTGAAATGAGGCAAATATCGCGAATATAAGCGCTAGTGTTTGCCAGTTTTTGTGCAAGCAAACCAACGACATCACTAAAAAGGACGCGATGAATATTTCGACGTGGCTCCAGCGCAAATACAATAAAATAGGCGAAGTAAGTAGCAACAAACTATATGTAATTTTTTGACCAAAAGAAAATGTAGATAGAAAATGTATGAAAAATAATGCGGTTATAAGCAAAAGAGCGTTTGTTATTTGTAAAGCCTTGTATGGGTCAAAATGAGTGAGAATTAATAGTTTCATAACTCGAGCACTAATTAAAGAGTACGCCCAAAAATGTGAACTATACAATTTTCCGTCACTTGTAGAAACGTAACCCGTGTAATTTGACAACGTACGCTGACCAAACGGATTAACTCCCTCCTTATAGTATTCGGACAAATCTATTTCTTGCAAATCAGGCGAATCGTGATTTACAAATGACAAGGCCGTCAAATAATATTCATTACCATCACCTTGACGATAAGGAGAGAGGATCAGCATCGCACTCAGTAAAGCAACGCTTAACACAACAAACACAGTAATATTCAATCGATTTTCATTTTTTTGAAAAAAAGATTTGTGCATACTCACTTTGTCTCAACCAGCAGAAAACTCACTAAGAACGCGCTCACAAACGCCTGAAAGGAGATCGTCGCGCCAGTCAACAAAAAGATGAGCAAGTTCGTATTCAACACCACCTGGTTAAACCACCAATCGTAAACGATCCAGCCCAGTGACGCGCTAAATCCAAGCAAAACCAAAACTGCAAACGACATAGCAATCTCAAACGGAATTTTAGCCATCGCCGTCAACAATTTCTCTTCAGCACCCAATCCACGTTGCTTCAAGACGATTTTCGCAATAAAACTCACTTGCAAAACGCTAAACCCAGTATAACACAAGAAGCTGGCAACTAATGCCGCAGAACGATAGAACGTGATAGATAGAAATTCTAATTGCCCGCCGATTGAGAACAGCAAAAGCGCTCCGCCCGTTAAGAAACTGATCATACCTATCAAGAAGAATAGGTTCAGAGGAATGTACGCAATCAAAAATCGAAGATGGCGCCAGCCATCGGCCCATGTCGATAATTTGGACTTACCGACCCGTACATGATATCGAATCGGCACTTCAACTATTTTAAAACGGTTCAGCAACGATTTAACAAGCATCTCTGACGCAAACTCCATCCCTGTTGTTTTGCAAGAGAGAGCCTCAAAGTCTTTGCGATGTATCACTCGAAAGCCGGAATTATTATCGGTGATTCGCTGATGAAAAAGAATCGACAAAAATCCTGAGAGAAGCGGAGTCCCGACGTATCGATGAAAAAACGGCATCGCGCCATGATCAACAACTGACCGTTTACCTATCACAAGCGTTCCTGCGCGCGATTTCTTGATAAGCGCAAGTGAATCACGAAAATCGTACGAACTATCGCAATCGGCGATCACAAATACAGAACCTGATGCGGCTGCAATGCCTTGCATAATTGCCGCACCATAACCGATTTTATTATGTTTTACGACAGTCGCGCCATGCTGTTTTGCAATACGACCAGACGAATCAGAAGACGAATCAGACACAATGATTTCGTACGAATGTCCCTTCATCGTATGGTGGATGGCGTCTACGCATCGTGCAACGGACTTCTCTTCATTACGACAAGGTAAAATGAAACTATACATCATTATGAAAGTAGGGTAGATATCTAATTATATAGTTAGCTGAGAGCCGTGTCCTTCACTTTATATATAAATAAACCGTCCGTAGACAGCTCGGCCAAAAACGAACATGTTTCAGGTTTTCTGTTTACAACATACTCAGCGCCCAATGAGCGTATAATTTCTTCTTTTTTTGCACATGTATCTGCATTGAAATACGATAGAACTGCATCTCTATTGCCTTCCTCCCATACACGCAAATACAGAGGCCTCTGCCCTGCACCTAAATACATGACATTATTCAACAATTCGTATGATAAAACTGGCGCTTGAGGTTGTGCACGAAGTACCGAAAGGGCATCAAATTCATTTTGCTTGACCATTTGACTCACGGTCTTAAATTCAATGAATTGATTATCGTAATAACAGAATCCGACTATGAATAAAACACAGAGAACTACCACAAAAAAACTCGCACGAAGTCTAATTTTAGAGAGAAGTGTGTTTAGTTTTACCCCAGCGAAAATAATACCGATTGATCCCAACAATATGGTTGCAACCATAAGAAGGTAATAGTTTCGTTCAGCCGGCACTAATATGCTGAACTTGAAGAATATATACAATAAAGCATTACAAGAAGTTATCAATGCAAGCCAAACTAAAACGATGAATGATTTAGCATGTGCGACCTTATTAAATTTTATTACATAAATAGCTAATATCGAAAAAATAAGTAGTGGAATACCACACAGGAAAAAAATATTGAACATTGAAATACTGTTTATGTCTGTATCTCCAAAGAATAGTAAGGATTGAATTGTGTATCCAAACTTAAAATGTGCTACATATAATAAGGCTGCCCCGAAAAGAATACCCACAGCCAAAATGCGCTTGGACCTGTATACAATTAGACCTAAAATACCGACAACAATCGCTGTGGGTGGATGAACAAAGCACGTAGCCACTAAAACTAACACATACTTCCATGTCACGGTCCTTGCCCGTAATGTAACTAGCGCAAGTATGAGCAATGAAACGCCCAAAGACATTGGGACACCGTACAGAATCCCTAGAAGCTTAGCATTCGATGGCAGAGCGCCATACAAGCATAGGGCTACGATACTTATCCGCTTGTCGTCAAAGAGTTTCCACAAACCAATTCCTGCTAACACAATACAGGTCAACGTAACGATAAAATATCCCGACAGTGGAACCAATAACAGCCAGAATGCGACAAATATGATGAAACCCGCTTCCATATGAAAAAGTGCGGACCAATCGCCATCGAGGAACTGCTGAGCCAACGTAGCATGGCGCCATTCATCGTTATGCCAAGGCAAAAAAAGAGTCGCTCGCTGTACGTAAAACGACACCAGAAGAATCAAAATAACGCATAAGTATAATCCAAACAATAATTTTTTTTCTTTATACTTATTTCGTAAAGACATTGCTTAAAGACGGAACAAAGGATTAAAAAAAGTATCGCTAGCAGTAAGGACATAAATCGCCTGCGTTTGGTGCAGGATCTGGGCAACATGCATATGGACAAATTACTTCACATTGAGCGCAATAAACACTCCATCCGCCTTCATCGAAAGGGCTATTATCGTTGTTATCACAAGTACCGTCACAATTTTCATTTCCTCGGCAATTTCCACCACAAGCATCACAATTACATGGCGCATCAATAGGACCCGAAGGTGCAACCGAGCAATGATCCCAGGGATCGTGTTTGCCTGGTCCTTCTTCAATGATACCAGGAGCGTCATAGTGAGGCTCACCTGGCGAACAGCGCCCGTTACATGAAGATCCTAAACCTGGTAAGCTACCTGCAGCTGAAGCTGCATTACATGTACCATCGCAAGAAATTGTACCCCACTGTTCATCGTGTGCATGGCCATCAATACATGTATATTCGTTACGACATTGGTTCACACCAGCATATCGGAAGCAAACAGCAGTTGAATAATTTGAGAAGGAATTAAATTCCCCGCGAGTAGCAGTACTTACAAAAATGCTTGTTGAACCGCTGTTATTAAAATAAAATTCACCAGTCGAAATTTCAGAAGCCCCATTCCAATATTCTGTCGAATAAGGAGTTGTGACTACAACATTCGTACCAGGTGGAACAATAATTCCACTTGAATTGTCATCAGCCTGTACAAGCATAATAAGTGAAAAAGAAAGCAAAATCCAGAGTATAAATTTGAGCTTCATCATAAATTGTCCTTTCTAATCACTAAGTGCTGCAATTTGCGCTTTCAACTCATCGATTTGTTGCTGTTGAGCGTCAATCATGCGTTGTTGTTCTTGTACTGCTGCGACAAGAGGAGCAACCATGTTGCCGTATTGGACTGACTTGAGTCCTGAAGCATCAGTATTTACAACTTGTGGAAGTACTTTCTCGACGTCCTGAGCGATGAAACCGATTTGCGTGTTCATGTCAGCGGAATCTTTCCATTCAAACGTAACTGGCTTGAGTGCAAGTACCTTGGAAAGCATTGATTCGTCGTTGAGCTGTCGTACGTTCTTCTTCAAACTTGCATCTGAAGTATACCAGTAAGCTGTTGCACCGACTGCGCCGTTGACTCGTAATTTGTATGTTGAAGGAGCGACACCAATACCGACGTTTGTAGCGTCATCTTGGATGATTGAGTTTGTTAATGTCGTGCCTGCAGACCATTTCGGAATGTATGCAGCAGTACCGCTACCGCCGATACCACCAGCTGCTGCTGCCCAGTAACCTTCGTTTGTCCCGTCAGAAGTCCAAACTTGTCCGTTTGTACCTGCTGATGTGATGAAATATGCTCCATTCTGAACTTTTGCAGCTGTAAGTGTACCGTCTGCCAAGTCATCAAGATCCGCGTCGTATGCTTGGACGTTCGATCCGATTGCAAGACCCAAATTTGTTCGCGCAGTTGCAGCGTCGTTTGCGCCTGTACCACCGCGAGCGACTTCAATTGCACCTAGTGTAAAGAATGCAGTTGCTGAATCACCTGATAATGCGTTACCAGCTTCGCCGTCACCAGCCGCATAGTTTCCAGTTGTATCAGTACCCAATGCAACACTATCTGCCGCAATTGTAGCGCCAACAACACCTGGACCAGTAGCAGTAACGTCACCAGTCAATTGACTGATACCGTTTCCGCCGCCGTCAGTACCACAAGTGAATGTGTTCGTACCAGTATCATAAAGAAGTTTGCTTGTTCCTGCAACATCACAATCAGGGATAGTTTGTGCTTGCCAGCCGCTGCCGCCTGCACCAACCATGACTGCGTCTTCTGTTGCAGAAGTCAATCCAGTACCACCGCGAGTATATTCGATTGCACCTGAACTGAAGAATGCCGTTGCTGAGTCACCAGTAAGTGCTGCACCAGCTTCTGCGTCACCAGCCGCGTAGTTACCCGTTGTTTCTGTACTGAGCGTAATAGCGCCATCAGACAAGGAAATCAAGTTGAAAGTTGGACTTGCCGCAGTGTGTATATCTTGAGGCAATGATAAAGTTGGAGCACCAGAGAGACCGTCACCATTAGAAACGGAAACTTGGTTTGCCGTACCTGTGATTGTTCTTGTCGTGAATGTATCCGCACCAGTTCGAACGACAATACCTGTCGAAGCGAGTTGGTGGATTGCTAGAGCCTGACCAGTAAGACCGATTGTTCCAGTCGTAGTGATTGGACCGCCTGTGACACCGTTGTTTGTTGCAATGTTAGTAACCGAACCAGCGATTGCTGAAATTGGAATACATTGTACACCGCTCGTCGTTGTATTTTCAACAACTGTGCCTGCCGCACATGTGCCAGGCACTGATTTTGCGTTTAATTGAGTTTGAATCGCTGACGTGACACCGTTGACATATCCAAGTTCTGTTGCAGTAGTAGTTGCAACTGCGACCTTACCTGAACCATCAGAAACGAGTGCGCGAGATGCAGTCAAATCTGAACTAGTGATAGATGTTGCACCACCAGTGATAGTTGCTTGCTTGCCGTTAAGTTGAGTTTGAATAGCTGATGTGACACCCGATACATAACCAAGTTCAGCAGCTGTTGTCGCTGAAACTGCGACTTTACCTGAACCATCTGATGCAAGTGCGCGGGATGCAGTCAAGTCCGAACCAGTGATAGATGTTGCACCACCAGTGATAGTTGCTTGCTTGCCGTTAAGTTGAGTTTGGATCGCTGATGTGACACCTGAAACATAGCCGAGTTCTGTCGCTGTTGTTGCGGAAACGGATACAAGTCCTGAACCATCAGACGCAAGTGCGCGCGAAGTAGTCAAAGCAGGAAGTCGTGCAAATGGAACTGTACCAGATTGCATAGTGCCAGAAAGCCATAAGTCTGTCCATCGTGCACCCGTTGAACCAAGATTGAATGTCGCCGAAATGTTAGGCAAGAAGTCGCCGTTCACCGCAGTAGCTGCAGCAAGGTAGACATCGCCAGATTGTACGATGAGATCGCCGCCGAGGACGAGATTACCAGTAATTTGCGTTGCACCAGCAACGTTGAGCTTGAATGCACCTGGCGAGCTTGTACCGATACCGATGTTTCCACCAGTCTGATACATTTGCGAAGATGCAATCGTTGAACCGCCTGTGAAATATGATATATTGCCTGCGTCACCAGTACCGTCGATACCACCTGCGCCTGCAATTGATGAACAAGTGTAAGAACTGTTAGTGATTGCTGTGAGAACTTGGCCACCGCCACATGTTCCGACTGCGCTCTTAGTCATCGCTAAATCATACGCCAGCTTAGCTGCGTTTGGTGTAGCGGATGTGTTTGTTGACGAAGATTGAACACCATCAGTAAGCATGACGACACCGATCTGCGCCGTTGTACCAGGGCGAATCTGCTGATTTGATGCACCAGTTATACGACCTTGAGCGTCGATTGCGATTTGAGGACTTGAAATTGTGTCACCATATGTTGCTGGAGTGACTGCTGTGTTCGCAAGGTTAAGTGTAATACCACCGGAAAGCGAACCACCGCCAGAAAGACCAGTACCTGCAGTAACTGATGGATTACCTGAAATTCTTGCCCATGGAACTGAACCATTTTGAAGATCTCCAGACCAACCAACATCACCGTAGACGTGCAATCTATATAATGGGACGACTGGACCTACACCGATTTTGTCGCCAAAATCAATGATGATAGAATCGCCGATTTCACTTTCGTTGTTGAACTTAGGAACACGATTAGAATTACCTTTTGATGTAACGTTACCTACGCCGCCGACACCGCCAGTTGGCCATGAACCACGGCAATCTGCACCGATGCATAGACCACTAGAACCACGAGCATAACCTGTGACATCAAGCGCTTGCGTTGGAGTGCCCGTTCCGATACCGACTTTACCCGAAGTACCGTTTACAACGAGATAATCGATAGATGGTGATGATGAATTCTCAATGACAAAATCTCGAGCATATGCTACTGGAGAAAATGCGAAGAGTAGTAATACCAAGATACTGATTAATTTAGTTGCTGATGTCATTCCCCCTATTCCCCCAGTTCTCATGTTTGTACTCTGTACTCTTTTTAAATCTTAATGTAAACGTCACCGTTCGAATTCAAACCGACTGAACCGCTGTTCGTCGTTGCTTGGAACGTACCCACAACATCAAGTTTGTTTGATGCCGTTGCTGTATTGATACCGATGTTTCCGCTGTTTTGGAAAATCTGTGATGATGCTACCGTTGAACCTGCTGTGAAGTATGTGATATTTCCTGCGTTACCAGAACCGTCGATACCGCCTGCACCAGCGATTGATGTACATGTGTAAGTGCTGTTCGTGATTTGCTGCAAGACTTGTCCACCCGCACATGAGCCAACTGCTGCTTTCGTAGCTGCCAAGTCATACGCTAGTTTGACTGCGTTCGGAGTCGCAGATGTGTTTGTCGACGAAGATTGTACGCCGTCCGTTAACATCAAAACACCGATCTGTGATGTCGAACCAGATCTGAATTGGTTTGTGCCTGCCGCAGTCAATCGACCTTGAGCGTCTACAGTGAATGACGGAATTGCCGTATCAGAACCATATGATCCTGCGCCGACAGCCGTGTTTGCTAAATTGAGTGTGACTGAACCCGAAAGTGCTCCGCCACCAGACATACCTGTGCCTGCAAGAACTGATGGGTGACCAGACAATCGTGCCCATGGGACTTCACCTGATTGCATCGTGCCTGAAAGCCACAAATCATTCCATCGAGCTCCAGTGGAACCGAGATTGAAAGTCGCTGACACGTTTGGTAAGAAGTCGCCATTTATTGCAGTCGCTGCCGCAAGATAAACGTCGCCCGTCTGAAGTATGAGATCGCCACCTGTGATAACGAGATTTCCAGTCATCAAAGTATTTCCTGTGACTGATAATTTGTATGAACCAGGATTGTTATTTCCAATACCAACATTACCTTCGATGACTGCACCATCGGATGGCGGAGTTGTTGCAAGATAACTATTTCCTACACGAAGATCGTTCAAAGTTCCTCGGTAACCAACCATTTCTACATTGTTGCCAAGTCGCTTGAATCCGCCGTCAACTGCTGTTCCACTGACTTTCACAATATATGAACCATCAGAAACACCGGAGTGATTTACGCGAAGTGGACTGTCTGCGAGAGGAGTTCCAAGACCTGTGAAACCTTCGACAATAAGACCATTTGAAGCATTTCCAAGCGATGCGTAACTTGAACCAATCGAGACGTTACCTGAAACGGATAATTTGGAACCTGGTGATGAAGTGCTCAAACCGATTCGACCGCTCGTCTGGTATAATTGTGCGGATGCCAAGTTTGACGTACCAGTCCAGTATGAGATATTGCCTGCGTTACCAGTACCAATTGTTCCGCCGATCGCATCGATTGGAAGACATTGAACACCAGTCGTTGTTGTGTTTTGGACAAAGTATCCAGCTGCACAACTTCCTGCTGTCGCTTTGATGAGTGCAAGATCGTATGCAGTTTTGACTGCTCTGGATGACGCAACTGAATATGTTGAGTTATATGACACACTATCATTCATGATAGCGATACCGAATTGTGAAGTATTTGAGTAGGGGACATCTGACAATCGAGCCCATGGGACTGTACCAGCTTGAAGAGTTCCCGTGAAACCGACATCGCCTTGTACATCCAACTTATACGAAGGAGTTGAAGTTCCAACGCCGACATAACCACTTGTTTTCAAAGACATGACTGGTCCGCCGTATCCTGTATTCGTAATCGTGAATGTATCTGGGTTGTTTCCGGACATACCTGCACCGATTCCCCATAGATAATTATTACTTGATGACGTCAAAGCGCCACCGATGCTGCCAGTAACGCCTGAACCGAATGCAATTGATGATTCGCCCACTGCCGTGTTGACGACTTGAATTTGTCCGTTGCTGCCAGAAGTTGTTTCGACAACAAGTTTACCGCCGTACAAGTGAGCAAGAGCGCTTGGTGACGTTGTTCCGACACCCAATCTGCCCGCGTCAGTTAATACTGCTTTAGCAGTGCCTGACGTGACGAAAGTCATATTGTTTGAAGACGGAAGATAGATACCTGCGCCCGAACCTGAGAATGTGCTCGTCGGGGAAAATTGTAATTCGCGTGAAGTGCCGAGTGCGATCTGGCCGTTTACCGTGAGTTCTTCGTTTGGCGAAGACGTACCGATACCGACAAGACCTGTATTTGTGATGACCATTCGGTTTGACGTAGAATCATAATCATAGAACTGAAGCAAGCCACTTCCTGTGTCCGCATATGTTACTTCCCATCGCTGGCTGCCTGAACTGTTGACGAACTTGAGTTGGCTTGAACCAGATGAAGTCTGTTGTAATCGCAAATCACCGACGACATGTAATCGACCAGCCGGAGCTGTTACACCAATACCAACGTCACCGCTATTTTCAAACGTAACTCTGTCGTTGCCAGTTGAATCGTAGAATCGTAAGTCGTCGCTCGATGCAGGAACGTATGCTAACCATTTGTTTGTGCCTGCTTTCTTGAAGTAGAGTGTTGCTGCCGTAGCCGCGCTCGAATCGATTGCTGCAGATGCCGCAGCAGTGCCTGCGCCGACGTGTAAATTACTTGTTGGAGCTGCGGTGCCGATACCGACATTGCCTGAAGTATCTATAGTAAGAGCAGTATTAGTGCCTAGATCTGCCATTGAGCGGCCGATTTTGAATTTGTCTAAATCGCTATTGTCCGATCCAATCATCCAAGCGACACCGCCTGACGAGAAACCAAGAGTTGCATCGCCTGCGCCAGCTTGTTCTACTCTGATTATATCAGAAGTAGTTGCATCGTTCTTGTATGCGCGAATGATTTCGCTGCCTGAAGCAGCAGTCGTACCTACAGCAAGATTTGTTGAAACATACGCATCGCCAGAAACGGAAAGTCGCGTAGTCGGACTTACGCCAATACCGACGTTACCACCGTCGACGATTCTGATTGCGCTCGTAGAAGTACCGTCTGAAATGTCGACACCACCAAGCCAACCTGCCGATGCACTTGTACCGTAACCGATTCGAAGGACATTCGATGTCGTGTTATCGATCAAAGCGCCTTTTCCATTAAATGAGAGATTATTACCTGCAGAAATCTGGATAGCACCTGCCACATCCAACTTTTGTGCTGGAGTTGCAGTACCTATACCGACATTAGATGTCAAGTAATATACATAATTAGTAGTAGTATTTCTTCGCCATGGACCGATATATGATTGGTTGATCGCACGGTTTAGCGTCGTTTCACCAATTCCCGGAATGTCGGGGACTTTGACGACGATCTGGTTTGCATTGTGACCGTTTAAGATGCTGCTTTGGAATGTATGGTTACCGACAGATAATAATGTGTCAGAAATGAGCTCGTCTGCAACAGAAAACGGCAACACCAACAGTGTAATGATTGTAAACAGAGCGTAACAGATAATACTTTTTGAACGTTTCCCTACAGGCATCCCATAAACCCCTTTTTATACAGTCCCGAAAAACACGATTTAAATACTTTGTGGCGGGAATCAAGAACAATGTCTAATTCCTAGGTCGGAGAAAGCAAATCGCCGTTTTTTCCTGCAATGTTGAATTTTAAGAAGAAAGTTTATAAAAAAACTCCCGTCCCACCAACTTGCATGTCACAAGAAAAAACAACCGAAGCTGGACGAGAGCAATCACCCGCGCAAACTAATGCGCAATCTGACAAAACGCAAGCAAAGTACTCTGCAGCAACGGACGAACCGAATCTTCTGACATACTGGAAAACACATAAGACATTCAAGTTCAACCAATCGTCTAAGAAACCAGTCTTCTCAATCGACACGCCGCCACCGACAATGTCCGGTAAAATGCACATCGGTCACGCGTGCTCATACTCACAACAAGACTTCATCGCTCGCTACAAACGTATGAACGGTTTTGAAGTCCTCTATCCATTTGGTACTGACGACAACGGTCTTCCGACTGAAAAACTCGTCCAGAAAGTCAAAAACGTTCTCGCTACAAAAATGGAACGAGAAGCCTTTGTCAAACTCGTACTCGACTATCTAAAAGAAGAAAGACCAAAATTCATCAGCGATTGGCAACGCATCGGTATCTCCTGTGATTTTGATATCATGTACTCGACAATTGATCCATTGTGTCGACGCATCAGCCAATTATCCTTCCTCAATCTCGCAAAGAAAGGCCTCGTCTACCAAAAAGAAGCACCTGTTATCTGGGACACTGTGTTTCAGACAGCAATCGCGCAAGCCGAACTTGTCGACGTAGAAAAGCAGTCTTTCTTCAACAACATCGTATTCAAATTGGAATCCGGCGAAAACCTCATCATCGCAACAACACGACCCGAATTACTTGGAGGCTGCGTTGCAATTTTCGCACACCCTGAAGATAAAAGATACAATCACCTTTTCGGCAAATTCGCAATCTCGCCATTATATAATGCAAAAGTTCCGATTATGCCTGACGAAAAAGTCGCTATCGACAAAGGAACAGGCATCGTCATGTGTTGCACATTTGGCGACCAGACAGACATCGAGTGGTACAAAAAATATAATCTACCGCTCAAGATGGTCATCGACCGAGACGGTAAGATGAATGAAGCGTCGGGCAAATACGCTCGACTGAAAATTGA
This sequence comes from Acidobacteriota bacterium, assembly GCA_035299465.1. Lineage (GTDB taxonomy): Archaea > Nanobdellota > Nanobdellia > Woesearchaeales > DATGWN01 > DATGWN01. The sequence goes on from DATGWN010000075.1 coordinate 13,191, forward strand.
AGATGCAAGAAAAGCAATCATCGACGACCTCAAAGCAGCAAACCTTCTCATCGGTCAAAAACCAATCACGCATACAGTCAACGTTGGTGAACGAAGCGGCGTAGCAGTTGAAATCCTCAATTCAAAACAATGGTATGTAAAATACCTTGACAAAAAAGAAGATTTCCTCAAATACTCAGAACAATTGGAATGGCACCCGCAACATATGAAGCACCGCCTTGACAATTGGATCAAAGGTCTCAACTGGGACTGGTCGATTTCACGACAGAGAAAATACGGCGTACCTATTCCAGCTTGGCACGGCAGCGACGGAAAAATATATTTTGCAGACGAATCTCAATTACCTGTTGACCCTCTTGTCGACAAACCAAAGAACTTGCCTCACGGCGTCACAGTCACACCGGAGACTGACGTATTCGATACATGGTTTACATCAGCATCCACACCATTTATTGTGAAGGAGTTGCTCAAAGGAACACCGATTCACGATAAACTCATACCCTTCTCGATCAGACCGCAAGGGCAAGACATCATCAACTTCTGGCTCTTCTATACTTTGATCAAGACCGAACTCACCACACATCAACTTCCTTGGAAAAAGGCACTTATCTCTGGCTACGTCTTGGACCCGCACGGCGAGAAAATGTCAAAATCAAAAGGAAATACTATCTCTCCGCAAGAAATCCTCAAAAAGCATCCTGCAGACGCCATGCGTTTCTGGGCAGCTACTGGAAAACTGGGCGAAGATATGCCGTATCAAGAAAAGGATCTCGTCACTGGCGCAAAACTCATCAATAAACTCTGGAACGCAGGCAAATTCGTCTGGATGTTCACACAAAGTTGGGACGGGAAAAAACCAAATCACATTTTCACAAACGATGAATGGTTGCTCTCTGAATTAAACGCAACAGTCCAAAAGACTACTGACGCCTTCGAAGAATTCGAATACGCACGCGCAAAAGCCGCATCAGAAGACTTCTTCTGGACTATATTCTGCGACCAATATTTAGAATCTATCAAGAAAATCCACTACGCGCCAGATCAATTCCCGAAAGGTTCATTGCAAAGTGCGCAGTACACGGTGCATACCGCATTCGTATCTGCACTCAAACTGTTCGCACCAATCTTGCCATTCATAACAGAAGCTGTGTACACGAACTTCTTCGACACCAAAGAAGGCGCAAGTATCCACACGTCGCAATGGCCTACGCAACATGAAATCAAAGACAAGCACGCCCATGAAAATGGAGCGATCCTGCAAAACTTCCTTTCAACCGCTCGACGCTATAAAGCTGACAGCAACGTTGCTTTGAACACGCCGATGATAATCAACGGCATCGCATGCGACGCTCAGACAGCAAAACTTCTGCTTGAAAACAAGGAAATCATTATCGGCACATTGTGTGTAGAGAGAGTCGACGAAGACATGTTCAAAGCGTCAGCAAGTCCGTCCTTCACTGTCGCCACAAAAGTTCCGATTACCGTTTCTTGCGAACTAAAACCAGTCGAAAAGAAGCTCTAATTTCTTTCTTTTTAAACAAAAGATGGAACCTTTTTATTATCCGACGTTCTCCCTAGAGTATGCCACATCTCACGGATTTCTGCGTCGAAGAAATTGAAGGAAAGAAATTCTATGTCTTTCGTGACATCGGACACAGTCTTGATATTTTTGTAGCAAAAGCCAGCGAAAAAGAATTCGATTACACTCCCGCAAGAATTCAAGTCCATTCATTCCCCGAAACAGGAATCTTCGTTGAAGTGTTGACAAAACAAAGCCGCACGAATATCAAAACAACGGCATATATCGCAAACATTCTCAAGACGAACCAGACAGGCATAGAAGCGCTCGTATACAATACACATATTCTCGCGCTACGAACACCTATCCCAAAGTATGCGCTGTAGAATTATTTCTTCATCTTCTGAGCAATCATATCGCCCAAAGTAAATGAACTTGGACCAGTGCGACGAGGTTCATTCATCAATTCCGCAGGCGATGCTTCTTTTCGTTTTCCAATCAACTTGATGGAAAGTCCTGCTTGGATTTTCTTGACAACGTCAAGCGTAGGCACAGTGCTCTTTGATTCAAACTGATGTAAAATAGATTCTTTCAGATTTAGCATTCGCGACATATCCACTTGTCGCAAACCACGGCGCTCTCGCTCAGCCTTTAACAAATCGCCAGCATTAGGCAAAACGAATTCGGCTGCTTCTTCTTCTCGCGGCGCCCATGAACGTGAACGTGTAGGACTTGAGAATCGTCGAGATTCTGATGATGGCGCAGCTTGCCCACCAGTACCAAAGCGTGCACATTTAGAACACACTTTCATTGAAACACCTTCTACTGTCGTTGGACTGACCGGACCATCCGCTCCGCAAAGTTCACATTGTGGCATAACAAAAAGTCACAAGAGTGTGTATATAAACGTTATGGCAATCAATATAAATGAAATATGCCCAAATCGCAATATTGGTAACTATATGTTACTGGAGAATTTAATATGGTTGAATCAGATTTAGTTGGTGGTGCAATCGCCGGTGGCGCTATTGCAGGCATCCTAGGTGCTTTCTTCTTAGTATTCATCATTTGTGCTTTGGCTGCATACATTTACAGCGCAATCGCATATATGACGATCGCTAAAAAACTCAAAGTCGAAAACGGCTGGTTGGCATTTATCCCAATCGCAAATATCTATCTACTTTGCAAGATGGCTAAAGTAAACCCACTTTGGACACTCGCAGTCTTGATTGCATGGATTCCAGTCATCAATTTAGCAGCATTAGCAGGATTTGTATATCTGCACTACTCCATATTCGAGCAGCGCAAGTATAATGGCTGGCTATCACTTTTGATGCTTGTTCCACTTGCAAACCTTATCATTCTAGGCATTGTCGCTTGGAAAGATAATTAAATTTTTTATTTTACTTTTTACACATGAACACAAAACCGCTACTTGCAGCATCATTGGTCATTCTCATAATTCTACTCGTAACAGGTTGCGTTGATCAGTCAAAGAAAAATGTAACGCAAGATCCACAAGAACTCTGTGCAACTAACGGCGGTGAGTGGAAGAACATTAATGTCTACACTCCGACAGAACAATTTGCATGCGTATACACGTACGACGACGCAAACAAAGAGTGCACGGACGCATCACAATGCAAATCTAACTATTGTAAAGCAAGCAGCCAATCCAATCCAACATCTGGAACTTGTTATCCATATTCTGTGAATACAGACGACTGCCAGTACCCGATGATTAACGGCGCATTAGGCATGGCTTTGTGTAAATAAAGAAACTAATCCGAGTAAGAGACTTTCAAAATTAAAATTATTTCTTTGTTACAGTTTGTCCAGTTTTGGAGTCCTTGACTATATATCCATGCGCAAGAATTTCGTCTCGTAAATCATCGGATTTCTTGAAATCCTTCTCTGAACGCGCAACTGCTCGCTTATCAAGAAGCGCTTGGACAACCGCGGGAACTTCGACTTTTTCTGTAGCCAAATATTTTGACGCATGGATAAAATCAAGTCCGAATACAACATCAAACGTTGATAGCAACTTCCATTTTTCGCCATCTGAGAGCGTTGGATCTGAGACGACTTTATGCATGACTGCAACAGCTTGAGGCGTATTCAAATCATCCGTAATCGCACCAACGAATTCTTCTTCGTATATTGCGCCTTGTTCAGACAACGAGTCAACCGAAGGCGCTTTTTGAAACAGCACAATTTGTCCATATAATTTTTTGAGGGATGTCTGCGCAGCGTCAAGTGCGTCGAAATTAAACGCTAATTGCTTGCGATAGTGCGCCTGCAAAAGGAAGTAACGGTATGATAACGGCCAGTAATTTTTCTTCTTTAATACAGAGATTGTCAAAAAATTATCGCCAGATTTTGCCATTTTCTCGTCGCCAGAATCTGATTTGACGCTCAAAAATTCGCCGTGCAACCAGAATTTGACCCACGGTTTTACGCTAAGCGCAGCCTCTGCTTGCGCAATCTCGTTGGTGTGATGGACTTGTACGTGATCGATGCCACCGCAGTGTATATCAAATTGATTTCCAAGATATTTGACAGCCATTGCAGAACACTCAATGTGCCAGCCTGGGAAGCCAACGCCCCATGGACTGTCCCATTCCATAGCTCGCTTTGCGCCATCTTTTGGCGAGAATTTCCATAAGGCAAAGTCAGTAGGATTCTTTTTTCCTTTGGCAATTTCTACGCGAATACCTGCTTTCAGATTTGCAATATCAAGCTTGGCCATTTTACCATAATCTGAGAATTTTGAAGTATCAAAGTATACACCGTCCTCAATCGTGTATGTGAAACCCTTCGCTTCAAGTTGTTGAATTTGCGCTATCTGCTCCGCAATATGATCGGTAGCTTTGCAGATGACATCAGGCTTGAGTATGTGAAGTTCGTCTAGATCCGTGAAAAACGCATCAGTATAATATTTTGCGATATCCCAAACCGATTTTCCTTCTCGGCGCGCGCCCTTCTCCATTTTATCTTCGCCAGAATCTGCATCGCTAGTCAAATGTCCGACATCGGTGATGTTCATCACGTGATACGTAGGTATGCCTTGGAAAACTAGTACACGTTTGAGCACATCTTCAAAGACATATGTTCGAAGATTTCCGATATGAGCAAAATGATAGACTGTTGGACCACATGTATACATTCGACATTTCTTGCCATCCAATGGAGTGAATGGCTGTTTTGTCCGTGTCAATGTATTGTATAAGTATACGCGCGGTTTCATAAGAGAAGAAATGAATGCAGTATATATAAAGATTAGTAGAAAATCTTGCTTTTATTTTTTCGCATGATTGGTAAAATACGAGTCAATGTATCCAGATAAATCCATTTTCTCTACAGTAAAGATGCCATTTTTATTAGCAATCTGACAAAGCGCATCATTACCAGTAGATGCCACAAATTTGGCTCGACCTGACTTAACAAGCGGTTCCACAAGTGCATAACATTGCTGCGCAGGTTCAATCGTTAATCCATTACGCGTACCCAAATTGACATCCATTGCATAAAAGTCATATTGTGTATGGCGTGCATGATCAAGCATTGCCGCCGGAGTTGATGCCAACGTGACCTCAACAGAGTATCTCGCAAACTTCATGGCGACCATTCTTGCGATCATATCGTCGTGAAATCCAATAAGTGCTTTCATTACCACAAAAATCAATCGTCGGTTTATAAAATCAATTAATGAACTAAAAAAAGAAAATTGGACTAAAGAAGAAAACAAAAAATGTAGAACGCCTATGCAGGCGACGCAACTATTTCTTTTTGCCTCTGAACTTGCTGAAGAATTCCATCACTTCAACAGGCAACGCCATGACTACCGTATTACTGGCAGTAGGGCCTAAGCCATCCAGCGTCTGAAGAGTTCGAAGTTGCATTGCGCCCGTCGAACTTCCCATGATCTGTGCCGCAGCAGCAAGATTCTTTGCCGCTTCCTTATCACCTTCTGATTTGATGATATTTGCGCGCTTTTCTCGCTCAGCAGCTGCTTGTCGCGACATGATGCGCTTTAAGTCATCTGGAACTTCGATGTCTTGAAGTTTGATTGAATTTACGTCAAGGCCCCATGCCTCAGTCTCTTTGTCGACGATTGCACGGATTTCATCGCCAATTTTTTGACGCTCAGTAAGAACACTGTCTAAAGTCATACCGGACAACACATCACGAAGCGCAGTCTGGGCGTACATTGTAATTGCGTACTGATAATCTTGGATTTTAATGATTGCATCTTCAGATTTGACGACCTTGTAAAAGACCACGCCGTTCGCATGAATCGGAACGTTATCTTTTGTCATAATCTGTTGCTTTGGAATGTCCACTGCAAGTAATCGCATGTCCACAACAGTCATATGTTGGATGACTGGAATAATCCAAGTAAGACCTGCTTCGCGCTTACCGCTATATTTTCCCAGCGTGAATACAAGTCCTGATTCATACTGTTGGACAATTCGAATACCTAGTAGAACTATGATAATGCCTGCGATATACAACCAAATAAATGAAATCATGTGAGCCCCCTTTTGGCATACGCCATGACGACAAAATCGTCATCATCATTTATAAAATATGTGACTGAAAATTACCGTTTATTGCGAATGCCCACCGCGCACAAGCGTACCTATAAGTGTAACCACTTGCGAATCTGTGACCTCGCTAAAATCCTCATAACTCATACCCACGTATGCAACAGGTTCCTCAATAACTTGCACCGCCACTATTTCGTCAACGGATTTCGATAACTCACCGCGCATATCTTTAGATATCACCGGCACCGCGACGATAATTTTTTGTGGCTTTTGTTTGCGTAACGAAAGAAGCGCGGCTCGCAACGTCAATCCCGTAGCAATACCATCATCCACAACTACCGCAATCTTTGCGTGAGCACTCACAGATTTACCGTTGCAATACACATCTCTACGGCGCTTAGCTTCAACCAACTGTTTTTTTCCTGCAGAAGCCAACCACACCGGATCGACTGGCTCTTTTTTGTTAACGACAACATCGCCATGTTCGCTGATCGCAGCAATCGCATATTCAGAGTCAGCCGGATGCGAAATTTTACGAGCAATAACACAATCTAGGGGAGCGTGCAATGTACGTGCAATCTCATAACCTAAGACTACGCCTCCTCGCGGCAATGCATACACAACGACATCTTGCCCTTTGAAGCGTTCCAACAAATTCGCAAGTTGTCTGCCTGCATCGGCCCTGTCTTTGAACTTCATGAGCATACAAATTGTTTTTTGAATATATAAAATGAAAGAATTAAGAAAAGCAGAACAAATATATAATCTTTGAAATCATTACTTATATGTCGCTTTCAAGAAATCCTTGATCTGCTGCGCTTTCTGCTTGCCAATTCCGTCGACAAATGCCAACGCTTCAACAGAACATATCAGGATATTTTGGACACAACCAAAATGTTCCAGTAATTTTTTTGCTGTGGACATGCCAACGTGCGGAATGGAACTAATCACGTATTCTTGTTGTTCACGAAGCGACGCAGGTTTATTTGACGCATGCGGCGAAAATGAACTCGTCGAACCTTGCTGTTCTCGACGTGCAATCATAAAAAGCAAACTTGCTGTCTCTTTTTCGTTACGCGTGAATAAAATCGGAATCTGATAGCTCACCGCAACGGTTGAAAGCATGCCGTAAATTGAATTTGGATGAATATTTCGTACAGAGAATAGACTTTCCTCGCCCTCAATTATGACAACTGGTTTGAGAACGGATTCTCGTAAGATCTTAAGCTGCGTCAACAGTCTTCCGTCCAAAATGGAATCGATAAAGTCAGGCACTCGCTTGTATTCAACAACGACATCTTTAGATAATGTGAAATCGCCTACCGCTAATTGTTCGAGCTTGAGGGCGATAGGTAGTTCAAATAATTGCTTTAACACACCGCTGCCCTTTTCGCGGTGATCAGCGAATATTACTATTGAATTTTCAGTTTTAGGCACTTTTTGTTCGGCAACCGGCACGGATGGTTTCTCGACGGCGATAGAAGTCATTGTCTTTTTTTCAAGTTTAATTTCTGTCATTTGAGATTCAATAGTTGCAGACTCAGTTTGAGGTGTAACGGATTCAACAGTGTGTGTCGCGACTGTCTGTGATGCAACTGTCGTAAGCGGTTCCAACGGCAACGTGTGCGACATTGTTGCAGTCTTTGCCAAAACAAAATCTGCGCGTAGTGTTTGTTGTGCACCAGAACGTTGCGCTTTGACTTTCTTAAGAATTTCGTACATATTTTTTTCTTTGCGTTGCGCAACGTATCGAAACGCCATATCTCGCGTATTTCGTGCACAAAGGATAACGACGCGACCTTCATCGTGACGTCCAGTTCGTCCTTTTCGCTGGATAGTTCGAATCGCGCTTGGAATCGGCTCGAAGAAAATAACAGTATCCACCGACGGGATATCGAGTCCTTCTTCGCCGACAGAAGACATACAGATGACGTTGAAGTCACCGTCTTTGAAATCGGCAAGCATTGCTAGTTGCTCTTTTTGAGACATGCCGGTACCTTGCTTCTTTGCTTGGCCGACGAATAATTTTGCATTTACTTTTGGATGCGTGTTTAATTGCTCCACGATAGATACCAAAGAATCACGATATTGACTAAACAAGATAATCTTTGCATCGGCGGATTTGCGCAAGGTCGCGTCAACGATATTGAGCAACGCTTTCATTTTTGGATGCACGATCTCTGACGAGATTAATTCCTTAGTCTTCTGCATAGATAATCGTATATGTGGATCAGCACAGATTGATACAACTGCTTTCGATTTCTTTTGCGCAGCTTGTTCATACATCGACTGCAAATATGTATAGAGACTTTGCACGCCTTGACTTTCGATAAGTTCGACGGCGTGTGAAATTTTAAGCGCTTGAGCTGCAAGAGAAATTCCCGACGCAACTGCAGGATCAAATTGTTGTTGTGCCATGCGCTGTTGCAAAGCGCCTACGAATTTTAGAAGATCCGTTTTCAAAAGCGCGGAAGGATTTTTTCCTTCAAGAAAACCAAGACTTTTGATTTGACTTATACGTTGCGAATATGCTTTTTTCAAAAGCGTCGCTATATCAACGAATTCCGGCGGAAGATCAACTTCCACATAATCCACTTTTGTTTTTTGTATATATGGCTCGACATCAGGAGACGTCATTTCACGATATTCGATTTGCGAGATAGAAAGATTTTGACAAATCTCCGTTATCGATTCCAGATCAGAACCTGGAGATGCAGTCAATGCAAGAATAAGCGGATTCTTTGCCTGTTTCATATATTGTTCTGCGACCCACACGTAACTATAATCACCTGTCGCGCGATGAGCTTCGTCAAATACGAGTAACGATATATCCGAGAGTTTGATGCGAGATGCAAGAATATCATTTTCAAGGCCTTGCGGAGTACTAAATATGATATCTGAGGCGACAAACAAGTCTGCACGTTTTTCAGGCGAAATCTGTCCGGTAAACACTGCCATCGAGGATTCATCTGCTTCCACCATGTCTTTGAACGTCTGCAGATGTTGGTTTACCAGCGGTCGCGTAGGTGCAAGTATGAGCACTTTTGATCCTGGATATAATTTGGTGCGATGAAGCGCCATTAACAAGGAGATCAGCGTTTTACCCAAACCTGTCGGCAAAACGACCAGAGTGTTTGCCTTTACAGCCGTCGCAGTGATGAGCTCTTGATACAATCGAGGTTTCACATGCGGTTTGAGTTTGAACATAGTAGCCAGGATTGATTGCTGCATATTAAAAAGATGTGTCTAAGGTCTTTTATAAACAAAGTTCGACTGTTTGTCTAGCTGTCGAGTGGATATTCGTGCCATATTCGTGGACGCGCGCCCTACAGAATGTCAATATAATCTTCCATCGATTCAATACAAATCGAACCATCATCACACACACTCCCTCGGACACGCACGATATCACCCTCTTTGACACACGATTGATAACACCATAACAACGTCCACACGTTTGTCAAACCTTCTGCGGCACCTACTGAAAACGAACGAGGCATAAAGTCGGAACGGTTGCAACCAACAACGCCACAAATTTCTCTTTTCTCGGACAATATACGAGCACAAATAACAGGCATCTTTTTTGGCAAAAAGCGAATTGTCATTGCAACGCCGTCTGAAAACACCAACGTCGACCACCGTCTCAAAAGAATCTTTTCTGCGCAAAATTTTGAGGAAAAACTCGCGAATTTGTGTGTACGTGACATTGCGTACGCCTCATCTACAGCATGCGCATCCAAAAGCACTCTCAGCGCAACAATATGCGATCGTACAAGCGCATGTGCCTCCTCCCCATACACACAAAAATCAACATCCTTCGCAGGAGAAAGCTCTAGCATGAATGAACCAAAGATACCTATATCGCATTGTGCAATTCCAATATACTCGAGAAATTCACCGATCATTCGAAATTGCGGCGGCATAGAATGTTTCATACACGCGTAAGCGCTTCTTGCATGAATCACGAACCCCTCAGGAATTTTCTCAAGAACACTGTCGGACCGAATTACTTTTTTGAATCGGCGACCACTTGCGTCAACCTTATCACCTTGTTCGTTCAGAACATATACTTTTCTGCCGTACACTGCACCATCCAAGCTATGCGTGACGATATAGTAATTGAACGCCATATCGCGAACATAATCACACGCGCTAAGGACTCTCATAACGGTCTCATCGCATGAATATTTATGTACGTATTTTTTCCAGCGACTTCCTTTGGTATCGTTCGCACATGTGAAATAATGAACCCAGCGTCGCAAACAATTTGTCGCAATCCCGTCGGCGTATCTCGGAATCGATACCGAGGTAATGCATACTTCTTGTCGGCGGGCAGCCAACCCTCGTCTCGCCCCATCCCTTCAATAAAACCGAAAAATAATGCTCCCGTCGGCTTAGTGATGCGATACAATTCTGAAAGCACTACCCGTATCTGTGCAAGTGGCGTCGTCGTCAAAGAGCAATTAGTCCACACTCCGTCAAAATAGCCGTCAGAAAAAACGCGTAAATCTTTTTCATAATTCATTTGTCGAGTTTCAATACCCTTATCTGCCGCACGCATCAGCGCATATGCAGACAAATCAACACCCAGTACTGACAAACCACGCAAAGAAAGTTGCTGTGCATCGCGACCTGGACCGCAACCAAGATCCAACACTCGGCCGTCGACACTCATTCGAAAAAAGTCATAATCTTTCTCATACAGATGTGCACAATATTTTGTTCTACCTTCGTACTGAGCAGAATATGCATTGTATAGTTCTTGTTTGATAAGAATTCTATCTGATTCGCAAACATCCGCAGTAAGCGGAGCACAACCAGTCGCAAACTCACGAATTTTGTCGATATGCATCTTTAATCATCTCCACCATTTCTCCCTTGCTTCGGCAGCGACACAGATTATCAACCGCAATCATACCGTATTGTGACGTTTGTTGTAGCAAATGTCGATCCAAAGAACATATTGTGTCAAAATGTTCAAGCCATAACGGTTTTGCACCAGTGCGCTTGTACATCTTCTGTTGTAGTCGCTCTCGTCGTAAAACAGGAGGACATGTCAAATAAAAGCCAATTTTTTTGCCCGGCAGCGAATCGTACAAAGCTGGGCTGCATTGCACGCCCTCAATCAATATTTTTTTATCACACGAGTACTGAGCAATTTCATTAAACAACAATCCATACGCAGTACTGTGCACAGCGTAACCTGCAAAGTCATCGACACCAAGCACCCGTCCTGCCGAGTGCGAAGGAGCTACAGACACATCTGCGACACCAGCTACTTTTCGTAACGTCTTTAGCGTATCAGTATGTATTAACTCTTCAATACCCAAAGCACACGCAATATCTTGGCCTATCGTCGACTTACCACTACCCGGCATTCCGCCAATCATCACTATCATTGTGCCCGGTACGCCAACTTGCTAAAGTCTTGCTTAGTCATGCGAGTGAACTTCATATCATTATGATTTCGAATGATATCCGCCAATCTATGCACGCCTGCAACGACTTGTGCTTCGTCACCATATTTGAAAGTCCGAGGATACGCGTAGAAACCCGGAATAAATCCGTGATACTCGATTTCCACCTGACGTAAATATCGATCACTGCCGGTCGGATTGCACGTTGAGACCGAAACATCATAGACTCGACCGTCATCCCTATCCAAGAATGTCAAAGATGCTACAACTTTATCCATATCGCCGACATATCGATAACCCTCAGACGCCAACGATTGCGATTGTGTAAATACCTCATCCAGCGACGAGACGGGTTGTATTTTTTCCGAGCGTTTGAGAACATACGCGCAAAAAGGATTTCGGTTAGGTAGATTCTTTTTCTGCTTCAGACTAAAACCATTCTCGCGTTGTGCAAATGTTGCCGTGTTTGTACCTTTCACAAAATACGACTCCTGAGATCTTTTCTCGTCCGACAATTCTCCTTCCAGATACTTCGCGGCACGTTGCCCGTAAATGATTTCAGCCAAATCTCTCGTTGACATTTCTAACTGTTGTGGAATTGTCGGTGTGAGTTTTGCTTCGAACTCCACATTTGGAAATTCTGTGGGCAGTGCGTCAAATCCTTCAGATTCGTACATGTTTTTTATGTAATTCATTGTGTTCCCCCGTTCATTGTGTTGTTGATTGTCTTGCTTGCGTTGTTCATTTCGAGTGTGTATTGAGCGTTTTGTCCAGCACGAATTCGAGTCGAGGTATTTTGTCAAGTGCTGGTACCCTCAGCGGTTCGTAGCCGACTCGCCGATAGGCCGCGTGTAGCTGCTTGTGGATTTCGCGCATCATCTCTTCGCCTTCTTTGCGTTGGCCGTCAGTTTGGTAGATTGAGAGTGGATCAAGAATCAGAACACCGGCGTAGCGTCGTTTGCTGACCGCATCCACGATGTGTTCAGGCACTTTTTTTCCTTCTCGTACTTCGCGTTCCAGATAATATCCTAGCGTATCCGGAAGACCCCTGTCGAGATACACCGGTCCGTTGAGTTGAGAGATTGTTGCTTCAAGACCGTTTTGCACTTGCATAATCTTTTGCTGGAATTCGACGAAGTCTGTCCAGGGAAGCGGACCATTGCTTTCCATGTTCGCGCGTATCAGTGGCCGAGCGATTTCTGGCATCGTATAGTATCCTTTGTCTGATAAACCGTTGCAAAGTGTTGTTTTTCCGCATCCGGGAGGCCCTGTAATCACATAGAGTCGGTTCCCGTTGTGGCTGAGAGGAGATTCTATCATGTGGCACCGATATGTATATATACTTGTACTGAAAATAACCATTTCGTACTAAAAAGTAGGCATAGTGTTGTACATTTCGCAGATAATGCGGTACAGCACGTGCCCTATTTTTTCCAATTACAGACTAATCAAATAATACAAACTAATTTTCATAAAAACTAATTATCAGATTCGAGAGATGTTTGAATGCTTACCAAAGAAGTGCGATTGCAGATAGAAGAGATTGTGCGAAACAAACCGTGTTCTGTACAAGAAATCGCGCAGACAATCGACAAAAATTGGCGAACAGCTGACAGATATGTTCAGCAAATCCAAGAAGAGCATGGCACAATCGCCACAAGAATTTTTCGCGAAGGATCCAGAGGCGCATTAAAAATCGTATTCTGGAATGCGCTCTCCGACAAAAAAGGCACGGCATATCAAGACCGTCTAAAGACGCTCATTGAAACAGGAAAAACAAAGTTCGATTTCTCCCCGATGCACATCTATCAATTTGCCGATTCACAAAAACGCCAAGCACAAATCACCAAGGAGTTTATTTCGTCGGAGTTTCGTAAGTTAGTCGAGTCCGCACAACAGCAAGTATGTTTCTTTTCAGGCAATCTAAGTTGGCTCAAAGACGAAAAAGACATGATCAACCTCATAGAATCGCTCATCAAACGAAGCGTCAAAGTGAAATTTCTCACCCGAATCGATATCACGTCGCAAACCATGGCGGCAAATATTCTCAAGCTTAATTTACGCTACGGCGACGACATGGTCGCAATCAAACACTGCGAACAACCACTGCGTGCATTCATCGTAGACGACAAAATCATCAGTCTCAAAGAAGTGTACTCGCCATCACATCAAAAGGAAATCAAAGAAACCACATTCATCTATTATAGAATAAAAGACATCGTTTGGGTAAGTTGGCTTCAGAAAGTGTTCTGGCATCTATGGGAACAATCCATAGATGCTCAGTCACGAATCGACGCGCTGCTCACTATAGAAAACATCGATTCACATATCACTACACATATAAGTAAGCAGAAAACACCTAAAAAGATATCATGAGAAATTTCATCCTCGTATCGGCAAAAGGAAGAACGCGCGCAGACTGGTCAGACTTAATGCACGCAGGCAGATTAGACATCGTTTGCCACGCCGTGATCTCAGCGCTGTACACTAGTAATGCCGTCAGAGATGACGTACAAATAGATATCTCACTCAACGGACCGCCGATACCGCCATTACTGATTACGATTCAAAATCACCCAGAAGCAACACTCTCAAAAAAAGATATCGGTACGCTCATTAAAATCGCACAAAGAAAATTTCGTGAAGGCGAGCGACGCGAAGCACACCCTGGTGTCTTTGTAGAGAAGAAGTCTTGGCAAGCACTTGTAAACGAAGCAAACGATACAGGAAAAAAAGTATTCTATCTAGATAGTGATGGTGAAGACGTCGCCACAGCAGACATTCCGGCAGACGCTACCTTCGTTATCGGCGATCACGACGGATTTGAAAAACATGATGTAAAATTCCTCAAGTCCCGTGCAACACCGATTAGCATCGGAAAACGAGTGTATTTCACATCCCAAGTAATTTCCTTCCTCAACATCTGGATGGACAGAAAAGCTTGACGTTATATAACGAATAGACCCAACATACAAATATTCTCAGATCAATATATGTGTCATGAACCCACTAGACACCCTCAAGTACGAGAAAGGAAACCATTTAGAAGCATTGCTCAAAGAATGCATCACTGACAATAGGGCCCATGCGTACATCGTGAATGAAAAGGACAAAGATCATTTATTCTTCAGCGGATATGGAACGTGGAAGGACAGAAGTTTAGAAAATCAATTCATTTACGGCGTCATGGAGAATACCATAACAAAGCGAACATATCATTGCAGAGTGCAAAGCCCCTTATCATGGCCGCACATGATGGATAGAATCTGGGGCATGGATATCGAGGATCTTGGTGCGTACCAGCTCATGATGGATAGACTCGCACAAGAGACAAATGAGTTTACGCAATAGTTTTTTCCAATGGGAATTTTTTCAGAATGTCGACCATTTGCCAAATAATTAACCAATACTCACTAAACTCAAACTTTGAGTGGAAATTTGGGTCAATATTATTAAAAAAATGACTAACAAAAGAAATTGAAAGATGAGGCCGACAATACCCATTGAAAGGCCAGCAATAGCCAAACCTGTTACGCCACTCTTTCGTTGAACATAGAAAAATACGATTGCCAGTATACCAAAAATAATTCCTATAAAGGGAATGAACGACAAAAGTCCCATAACAAATGCTGCTATCCCAAAACCAATAGATTGAACTGTCTTAATCGAACCCTTATGAGATGTGGTCTGTTTTTCGGCAGCTTGGATACTCATACAGTATATTTTTTTAAACTATTTAATAAGTGTATTATTACATAACTTTAGCCAAAAAACGCGTTCAACCCTTTCTGGGCGCTCGTAGAAGTTTTCTTTTTTACATCAGCAAGCGTCGATTTGACACGATCGGCATTGAATTCAAACTTGCCAACCAACAAATCAATAATAGCAGCTTCATTTACCGGTTTCCACTCAAGTTTGTAATCCGTGACTGCAGGCATATTTTCAAATAAGTCATACACGTCATGCCAAGAATGTGTAAAGAATTTTTCCCATCCGGCCTGGGCGAACATGACATCATAATCCGTCGTTGATTTTACCATTTTTAGTGCAGTCTTTGGACCGATGCCCTTAATTCCGCCTACATTAAAATCCGTTCCGACAAGAATTGACAATACAATAAGTTGCTTTCTGTCAATGCCCAATTCGTTGAGCACGTCTGACAATGTTACAACCTGAGGGCTGACGTATTCGAAAGTGACTTTGGAGACTTTTTTGCGCCGACCTAATATGGACAGATTCCGCACGACTTTAGGCGCGCCAAATAATAACGCGTCAGTGTCCTGCGACGCAATAAAATCGACATCGCCGCGTTTTGCCATGATTGCCGCTTGAGCTTCTCCTTCACTAGGAGCTTGGATAACCGGTACGCCCAACGCAACCAACAATGCCTTTGCGTCAACAACCATCTCTGGTGTCAATCGCATCGTACGTGACGCGAATTTCTTCATGCCGTCAATATCTTCTCGCTCTTTGGCAATATTATATTCTTTTTGTGCAGCCGCTTTGAGAGCGCTTCGACGCTCAATTTCTTTTGATTTTAATTCAGGATGCTCACCATCAAAAACATACACGCACTTGATACCTGCTTGCATTAATTTCGTCGTTCGAGCAAACAATCCAACAAGATGGCTAGTGACATTTCCTTTCGAATCTGTAAGAAGTGAACCATCAGGACCTCGCATCACCGCAAGAAATTGATATAAGAAATTAAACGCGTCAATCGCTATAGTCTTTCCGGACAATTCGTCTAATGTGATTGCCTTTCCTTCGACAAAATCTGTTAACGCTACTCCCATACGAGAAAAAAGACCCTGGAGGTATAAAAGACTTACGAACTTAAGCGACGTTTTGAATAGCGTCAGTATCTACTTTGCTAGGTTTGTAATGACCAAGAATTCTGTGCATTTCATCAGGACGGCGTACCGCCATAATTTCTAATGGCGATGGCTTCTTTTCTCGATAAGCCAGGCGATATCCGACATTATATCCGCGGTCAAAGAAATCTTGCATCGCATCACCTACTGGTATAGGTTTACCGAATTTGACATAGTGATGCCAAGGGTGCGTTGTATCCTTTTCTGCTCGTTCAGTCTCATACCAGCGGTGGTTGAAGACTTCAATCATCTGTCCGTAGAGAAAAACTGCTAAAGGATAATCTTCAGAATCTGATGTGAGCGACTGTATCTTACGCATCATCCCCGTAAGCATTTTATCGTGTTCTACAAAATAATTGTCAATCATTTGTTAAGGAGTACCCAGTAACATCTTGCATTTTTAAACATACGGGTCATTTTTTGGTATGTTTATACCAAATTGACCCAAAAACGAGGTAAAGCGCCTATAATTGTACGACGATAAGGCCGGCGAAGTCTGTTTTAAGCATCTCATTTGCTTTCTTATTCAGTTCGCCATATGATATATAAACAGCAGGAAGACGTACGAGTTGACCCTTGACTACCGCCTGACTCAAATCAGCTTCGGTGGATTTCTTTTTTTTCTTCGCTTTTGCGTAATACGTCACATTGCCTAAAGCCGTCGGCACAACGATTCGCAAATCAAGCTCGGATTTTTTCTTAACGATGTCAGCAGAAATAACCACAATATCTTTCTCTGCCAATTTTCCTTTGAGTTCGTCTAAGAATTCGTCAACAGGAAGAGGATGAGCATATCCAGGCATCGGCGATTGGTGGGATTGCATGTGATTTTGCGTCTGCATATGTGATGTCTGAGTAGGCGAAATAGGCGAAACTACTTTTTTTGCAGGCTTTTGTGCAACCGGCGCAGGCGTTTGTGGACGAGAATCAGAAGTCATCTTTTGCTGCAACGATTTCGCTTCTGGCATTACCTGAGTCTCTTTTTTAGGTGCAGCAGTTTCTTTCACCGTCTCCTTCACAGAAGCTTCCTTTACAGAAGCTGTCTCATTCTTCGCATATCGCGGCGCAAGAATATTAGTGATCAATTGTTGTGAAGCAGCATCAGGAGTCAAATACCATTTCCAGAATAAAACCGTGGAGTCCGGCGTTGTTACGTTTAACGGAATTGCAAAATCCTTGAGTGATCGTAAACACGCGCGTACAAGCGGCGTCTGCTCGACATCTTCCAAAACCTGAGCAGCTTTCAATAAATCGAAAGCACGACGGTCTTTTTCGTTGAGATGCGGATAGATTTTTTGGATTAGTTCAGTCTGTTCTTCAGTATAATATAATGGCGAACCGCCCCATTTTGCATTCGTATACTTGAGCTTTTTTTCTGCAATAAGTGTACTCAGCATCGCACCGATGATCATAGAATTCTGACCCGTACGTGAAGTAAGATCAGTAGGAAGCACAGGGCCATATTCGCGGACGAGTGCGAGCAATTGGTCTTGCGTGATAACAGGCATGAATAGAGTTATCAAAGATGCGTTTAAATACGTTTGGATAGGTTTAAAGCCACGACCAAATTCCCTCATGCGATGTGGCCTGAAGAAATCGCATTATCCTGTAGACTCTTAGAACGATTTACCATTCGGACCTGCTTGAATATCGGCAGCGAAGGAAAGAATTACAGGCACAATCGCCAGCCATGGAATAAGAATCTTGATGATTTTCTCGAACAACGAAACGTCAGAGTTCATACACTCGATATCGACCCGCAAGCATCGCCCACGTACGTAGCCGACATAAGCGAAGCAAACGCAGGCCTCAATATCGCA
>DATGWN010000076.1:0-2611 GCA_035299465.1 Acidobacteriota bacterium
GACGATAGAAACTGCTCGCTATCTTGCTTCGGTTCAGCAAGACGTCGGAAGCAAGTTGAAAATCGTCTTTCGCTGCTATACACAAAAACCACGAACCAACGGCGGAACGTGGGAAGGACCTGCAAAGCAACCCGATCCAACCAAACCTGTGGATTTCAATGAAGGCATGAGATATGCCCGAGACCTGATGCGCTCAGTAACACAGCTTGGACTTGCAATCGCAGACGAAGCGGTATTTCCTCATAATGCACACGCAGTTGAGGATTTGCTGTCATACGTCGCGATTGGTGCGCGCTCGTCAGAAGATCCGTTGCATCGTCAGCATGCATCGGGTTTGGATGTCGCCGTCGGAATGAAAAATCCGCCGGATGGTAATCTTGACGTCGCAGTGAACTCCATGCGCGCAGCGCAACTGCCAACTGATATGTACGTTCGCATGCAAGGCGAACCATGGCATGTGCGTTCGTCTGGAAATCCATACGCACACGTAATTATGCGCGGCGCTCGTTCAAGACCGAATACGTCGTTGGATGATTTAGCTGCGGTTGGATTATTGATGAACTTGAAGGGCGTAAGTAATCCGGCTACAATAATTGACGCGTCGCATGACAATTCGATTGATCCTTCATCTGGCAAGAAGGATTACAATCGTCAGATTGATGTTGTGCATGAGGTCTTGGATTACAAGTCAAAGCATCCGGCGTTTCATTCGCACTTGCGCGGTTTTATGATAGAATCGTTTTTGCGTGATGGTTCGCAGCCTTTGGATTCGATGGTTTCGAATGGAATTCCATTGGCGCTGGATGGTTTGTCGTGTACGGATCCGTGTTTAGGACAGGAAAAGACGTTGGATTTGATTAAAGCAATCTATAGAAGGTTGTGATTTTTTCTTTAATTTTACCTTCAAGGTAAAGTTATATAAATGCTAACCTTCTTCGACTTAAATATGGGAGTTTTAGAAATAACAAAGGCGGTAACTGGGCACAAGTGCGAGAAATGCGGGCACGTATGGCTTCCAAGAAAAAAAGACTATGTGCCCAAAGTTTGCCCTAGGTGTAAAAATACGGACTGGCATATGCCGCTTAAATACAACACGAGGTAATCATAATGCTTGACATAAAAACACTTGAAGGTTGGCTCTGGGAATGTGCCTGTAAAATAAGAGGAGAAATAGATGCTCCAAAATACAAAGATTACATTTTACCGCTTGTTTTCTTTAAGCGATTATCAGATGTCTTCAATGACGAAATATCTAAACTTGCAGAAGAATATGGTGATATCAAAACTGCTCAAGAATTAGTTGAAGAAGACCATTCGCTTGTTTGGTTCTATTTACCAAAAATTGCAAGATGGGAATATATCGTCAAGCAAAGCACTCATCTCGGTGAAGTTCTTACTGATGGCGTGCGTGCTGTCGCTCGTGACAATCCTAAGTTACAAGGCGTTATTGACTTTGTAGATTTTAACGCAACTGCTTCTGGTCAACGAATCATCAGTGATGAAAAATTAAAACTTCTTATTGATACTTTGAACAAACATCGTCTTGGATTAAAAGATGTTGAGCCAGATATTCTTGGACGTGCGTATGAGTATTTACTCCGTAAGTTTGCAGAAGGTTCTGGACAATCAGCTGGAGAATTCTATACGCCAAGAGAAGCTTGTGTTCTTATGTCGCTCATAATGGACCCCAAAGAAGGAGAAGAAGCATACGACCCTTGCGTCGGTAGTATGGGTCTTTTAATTAAATGTTATTTGCGATTTAGAGAAAAGTATGGAGCTGATACAAAAGTTAAACCATTAGCATTCTTTGGTCAGGAATTCTTACATACAACGTATGCTATGGCTAAAATGAACGCATTCATCCACCAAATGTCAGCAGATGTAGCACTTGGCGATACGATGAACAGACCTGCTTTCTTAACGCCACAAGGTGGCTTGAAAAAGTTTGATATTGTTTTAGCAAATCCTATGTGGAATCAAGATTTCGTCCAATCAACTTACGAAAACGATACGTATGGACGTTTCAATTATGGTTATCCACCATCAAGCAGTGCAGACTGGGGTTGGATACAACATATGTTTGCTTCCTTAAAGGATAAAGGACGAATGGCTGTTGTTCTTGATACTGGCTCTGTTTCTCGTGGGTCTGGAAATGAAGGTTCCAGTCGTGAGCGAGATATTAGAAAAGCTCTTGTTGAAGAGGATTACATTGAATCAGTTATCTTGTTGCCTGAGAATTTATTCTACAACACAACATCCGCAGGTGTAATTCTAATTATCAACAAGAATAAGCGAAAGAAGGACGAGATTTTGCTCATCAACGCTTCCAAATTGTTTGAGAAAGGCAGACCTAAGAATTTTATGACGGAAGCTCAAGTCAAGAAGGTGTCCGACATTTACCTCAAATGGACGGAGGAAGAAGGCGTTAGCAAAATTGTTTCTAAACCAGAAGTTGTCAAGAATGATTACAACTTGAGCCCATCGCGTTATGTTTCAAACGCTGAACAAGATACAACTTTACCGCTTGATGAAGCAGTTGTGTTGCTCAAAGAAGCCAAAGAAGAGCAGAAAGTTTCTGATGCAAAGTTAAAGGCTGTTCTTGCGCAGTTGG
>DATGWN010000077.1:0-2347 GCA_035299465.1 Acidobacteriota bacterium
TGGATGGCTTTTGTCGTTTGTCGTATGTTCAGGTTTTGCAGTATTGATTTTAGTCTTTGCGACGTACATGTTCAATAAGATTAGATTGTGAATCGTTTTAAATACAAAAATTAGATACATTCTATGAAACAAATAATACTCATACTTTTTGCAGCGCTTCTTCTCACCGCATGTTCCCAATCACCTGAATCATTTGATGCTCTTATCGCCAAACAACCGCAAGAGTACACCATCACATATGACTACAGCGTTCTCAATTACGGTTCATGGCGATCCACAGAATATACCGCATACCAGGACGGCACAAATAAAAAAGAGCAATTTGCTCAGTCAGAACTGTTCTGGATAAATGACACCGGCGTTCGTTGCGATTATTACGACGAACGAGCACAGTGCAATTTGCTTGGCCAAGGTTTGCGATACATCGACCCACTCATGACGGCGCATTTTGTCCAATCTCTCGGCGGTAATTTTGAATACATAGGTACTAAGAAAATTGCAGATCGCACTTGCGCCGCGTTCGAGCATACATCTAACAGCAGCTTACAAGATATCTTTACGACGCCGCAAGCAGAAAGCACAGCAACAATCTGTCTAGACAGAAAAACTGGATTACTTCTATCCAGCGAGGTCAAAGTAGCAAATCAACTCGTCGCGTCCATGACTGCAAAAGACATTTTGTTGACAGTAAATACATCGTTTGAAATACCGCAAAATGTGTTCATTGATCGTCGAGGTTGCACGAATGAAAGTATAATCTTCATGGTTTTGCCGTGGAAGACAACCAGTGCAACAGTCACTGCATGGATCAATGACACGCATAATACTACAAACCAAACGCTTGGCACGATGTCCTTCACTCAGCTCATTCCAAAACACATCACTGTACCTACAAACGCGACAAAAACTCAATCACAACTCTGCGTCGGTAGCGACTGCTCTACGCTCAGCGACATGTCAGGCGGCATGTGCGAATCAGAATGGTTTACATATGATCAATGCTTCAAACATTCTGACGCGACTTCGTGTCAAAACGATACCGCGTGCGAATATAGTTTCCCTTACTGCGGTCAATTCTTGTGTCCAGATGCGACGAACATACAAGACTGTAATATACGTCTAAACTGGTGCGCGTGGGACGCGGTTACAAATTCATGCCAGTATACGGCCTATCCAAGATAGAAGTATATGACTGATATCAACAAGATTTTTAAGGCATTACTGTAAAAATATTGCCAGAGGAAAATATCATGACATACGTAGACGGATTTGTATTCACTGTTCCAAAAAAAAATCACAAAGCATATGTGAAAATGGCCAAGCTAGGCAAAAAAACATGGCTCAAGCATGGCGCGCTTGACTATAAGGAATGCAAAGGGGACGACTTGAAGGCTCCAATGCGAAAGACGTTCCCGCAAATAACCAAAGCTTCCAAAAACGAAGATGTCTGGTTCTCATTCATTGTGTTTAAATCAAAAGCGCACAGAAATGCAGTCAACAAAAAAGTCATGAAAGAATTTTCGAACATGTCCGGACCAACGGATATGCCATTTGATATGAATAAGTTAGCATACGGCGGATTCAAGACGGTAGTAGAAGGCAAACGGTAGGTAAAAATGGTATCAATCAATCCATACATCAACTTCAATGGGAATGCACAAGACGCATTTACATTTTACAAATCTGTTTTCGGCGGAGAGTTTACACAGATTGTTCGCTTCAAAGATATAAAGAATTTTCCTGTAACAGAAAAAGAAGCGAATAAAATAATGCGCATCGTTTTGCCTATTGGTAAGAATGTTCTCATTGCCAACGATGTTCCAGAAGTTTTAGGCCGCGTAAACGAAAACGAGAATAGGTCAAAAATTGCAATTACTGTAGAAAGCAAAAAAGAAGCTGAGCGAATATTTAACGGCCTTTCTGCGGGCGGGCAAGTAGAAATGCCGATGGATAACAGTCCATGGGGCACGTATTTTGGAATGTTTAGAGACAAGTACGGAATCGAATGGACGATTGAAGTTTCAAAGTAGATTCTTTCTTGGATTTTTCAAGCAAATAGAAATTAAAAAAATGGGCCTGCAGGGATTTGAACCCTGATCAACGGCTTACTTCGTAAGTATTATTCATCGCGCAAAGCGCTCATTTTTCCATCACACTGGAGGCCGTCATACTAGCCAGGTTGTACTACAAACCCATCTTTATAAGACAGAACCAAGACTGCCTTTTTAAACTTTTCTTAACGTCGTCGAGAAAGGCATGATTCCGTTCGGAAATGAAATCTGATTATACTTACGCTCGATTTCACTCATCATATCCTCAGACGCGATAGCACGAGATAAATTATAGT
>DATGWN010000078.1:0-20248 GCA_035299465.1 Acidobacteriota bacterium
TATCTATCTAGACGAGTGTGACGCACTGACTAAGGAAGCGCAGCAAGCCCTCAGAAGAACGATGGAAAACTATGCGGCAACAACGCGATTTATCTTATCTTGCAATTACTCCAGCAAAATCATCGATCCGATTCAGTCAAGATGTACAGTCTTTCGGTTCCAACCGTTATCAAAAGAAGAAGTGTTTGAAATCATCGACACGATTGCAAAGAAAGAAAACCTTACTGTCACAAAAGACGGTAAAGAAGCTATCTTTGAAACTACGGAAGGCGACTGCCGACGAACCGAAAACCTCTTGCAAAGTTGCGCATCCATTGCAGATAAAATCGACGAAGAAGTAGTTTACTCACTCTCATCAATCGCAAAACCAAAAGAAGTCGCCGAATTCCTCAAGCTCGCACTAGACGGCAAATTTTTGGACGCACGAAAGATGCTCTTAGACACGATGCTTCGACACGGTCTTTCCGGCATGGATATCATCAAGCAAATCCAAAAGGAAATCTGGAACTTGCCAATTGATGACAAAAATAAAGTCAAACTCATTGACCGTTGCGGCGAAGTAGAATTCCGCATGACCGAAGGCAGCGACGAATATGTCCAGCTAGAAGCGTTCTTGGCATACTTCACTTTGTTCAATAAGTAGATTTTTAACTGGCAAAACAAAAAACGGCCAGATGTTCACAAAAGCCGCTCGCGATCTTATCAAATCCTGCAGCAAGATGCTAGTTGTATTCATCGCATGCGCAATTGCCGGACTCATAGCATTTATCGGCCAGAAATACTTCTTTCCGCTTATCGTCGTCGTTGCACTCGCTTGGGTATACGGCTTTATCATAGGGATTATTCTCATAGTGCACACAGTAAGTCTTATCTGGATGCTCTGCTCTCCTGACAAAGAAGCAACAAAAGTCGCAATGACGAGAACCCAAGTAATGATTACACTCAAAGACGGAACGATGGACACAATTAGCCATTCCGAGATCCGCAGAATCTCAGTAATAGAAAACACGCAGGGCATGGTCATCTTTCAAAAAGATAAAAGCGACGCATATACATTGCCATTAACGTATGCACAAATCGAAGAAATGGTCGACAAAATCAACGATCCGATCATCTACAGAAAAGAGAAGAGTCTACAGGCAACCAATGAAACAGTGGACCCAAATAAGGATCTAACGGGCGTAAAAACATCTTATGAAAGCAAAGAATGGCGAGGCGGACAAGGCACAGTCACAACTACGACCAACATCGAAAGTAAAGACGGGAAAATGTGCATCGACTTTGTCAATGTTGCATTTAACCCATTCAATCAGACAGTACTGTAATTCTAAAATATAATAGAAGTTAAGAAAAACTTAACCAAAAAGGTCTTTGAACTCATCCGTAGATGTAATCAAAGTAACCATATCAGCACGCGTATTGCCGTCTTTCAAGTAATATTGCCAAGCAACCATTGTCGCGTCAGTCGGTTCAGTCTTCGTCAAACTGTCCAAGACAAGTGAAATGAACTTTTCGTCGTTCAAGTCGGTGTATTGTTCAGAGAAGTAGAAACTCAATAATTCAGGCGTTGTCGTTCCTTTCAATTCAGAGAACGATTCACATGAAGGAGAGTCTACATATCGCGAGACCTCGATCATTGGCTTAGTAAGTGGTAATATTACAGCAGTGACTGTCGCGGGTTTTTCCGTTATTTTCAAAGAAAGTACACAGAAGTATAAGTCATTCACCGTGATAAATCTGTCTTCCACAAGATTTCGAGTCAATCTGCTCTGGTCTTTCTCGACCTCAAGCACAGCCATATTATCGTCAGAATTAGCGCTTGTGATAGTCAAGGCATATTTGTCGCCATCATATGTAATTTCTTTGGTTGAGAGTAATTCAAGGACATACTGACCAGTTGGAACCGCTGGAGTCTTAGGAACCGTAACGACAACATCCATCGGCTTTGTTGAGATATTTACAATCGTCTCGTTAGACGTATTTGAAATCTTCACCGGAGATTCAATCGGCGTTGAGCAACCAACCAACAAGCCAAGTAAAATGATGAAAAAAAGAAAAACGTATTTCATTAGTCGTTCTCAGTAACGTCTTTGATCAAGATTGGCTTCTCGATGAATTGCATCATGCGGTATTCCAATTCGACATTGACACGAGTGACGAAGTCACTTGTAACTGAGCCGATTGTAAAGTCGCAGATCAAAGGCTGTGGTTGACCATTGTACAATGTGATATAGCCTGACGAACCGCCACCGAACTGGTTACAGTTAGCAGAGACCGCATTGTTATTGATTGGTAAGACATTGACCCATACTTTGTACATGTCTGGATTGTTTGTCTGGTCGTTACATTCAGTATCCTTTCTCATGAAAAGATCTGATGAGCCAGCTTTACTTGCGATTTCAAAAGTCATTTGGACTTTTTGGCCGCCGACTGGGTTTTGAGTAGCACTGACGATTTGCAATGGACCGCCTGAGTTTGCGAAGTTCTTAGAACCTGCAAGTGTACAGACTGAGTTTCTGTCAAGTTCGTCTACGCTGGATTCTTTGACACAGACATCAGCTGATGCTCTTGTCTTGTAATTGTAACATGCAATTGCACGGACTTTAGATGAGCCGATATTACCGACGATGTTCTGTTGGTAACTCAAACCATCAAATGTGATTACATCAAGTCGACCCTGAGTGACTTGACCATTAGAACTCTTCTTTGCGCCCTTGATTGCAGGCATATTTTGCTTCAAATCAGCGTAGCTTAGACCAAACTCGTTAGGCGAGATACCTGTGATCTGCACATAACCATCATTTGTATCGATGTCAGCTTCACCGCTATTTCGTAATTGTAATGAGATTGCGAATTTGGAATCCTTGTTATCGTAAATTTCCGCAGGTGGCGCACCTGTGATAAATGACATTTCAAGCGCATTCGTTCCGCCAATGAATGGGGAAGTGACGTCGCCGCCCTGTTGTCCTGATGTACATGCAGTCAAAGCCAGAAGGAGTATAGTAAAAACTCCGAGAATTACGCGTGGTATGTGTCTCATATCGCGATTTGTCTCGTTTGGGGTATATAAATATATCGTCAACTCTCGTCTAATCTCGCATAAAATACGAAGAAAACGCGCTACAAATCCACTATAGACTCAAAACCGCCGTACGCCATACGCTTCATATCAAACGGCGAATCGCTCCTATCTATCTGTTTGAGGCGAGGATCCATGAGCACTTTCTTGTTGATGGCGTCTCGCTGCGCCCGGGATTTGAAAGTAATATATGAAAAGATAACGACCTCGTTTCTTTTGGCCCGAGCCAATGTCGGAAAAGTGGTAAGCCCAATCTTCCGTACGTTCAAGTCATCACCAATGCCTTCAACATATGAAAGGGCACCGTGATCCATCCATACTCTGCCAACAGTAGCAGCTAACTTTCGGTAATCGTCAATCCGCTTCGTTGGAACCGCAAGTACATAACCATCAATATATACCATAGTGGCCCCCAATAAGTTCAAACGGCCCAAAAACACCATCAACTAGCATTTTCTCCATAGGTAAAATATGAATTTAGATTCTTATAATGCTTATGCGCATATATAACAAGAAAATATATGCTCTAATTTACTAGAAAACTTATTCTTTGAGAATTGTGACATCAGTCGTGATGACGTTCTTGTAACCGTATCGCATACCAATCTCAAGTATTGACCAGTACGCAGAATATGGATCTTCGATACATCCTGCTTTATCACAAGTACAGGAAATTAAACCGGAACCGCCGTTAATCAATCTTACAGAATCAGTATACGAGCAATCCAAATTCTTGCCACCCAAAGAGACATAATCGACGACAACACGATCGACTTCGTTATAATCAAGTCCCATTGCGCAATCATCGTTGCTCAAACGCGGATCAAAGACTTGTCCAGAACCGGAATTTGCAAACCGAATATTGAATCGGATTGAATCCTTACCTACGATTGGTTCGACACTTGTTACGACAACAGGATGTCCTTGCGCGCCAACACCACGAGTGGATGTAGTACATACTTTTTCCTGCAATCGTCGATTGCTTGGATCTGGGTCGATGCATACTTCAGCGCTTGCAATCGTCTCATATTCGTAGCATGCTGTGACCATTACTGATTGAGGAAAGCGATTACGGTTTTCAGGCGATTTGACATCTGCACGAATAGTGTAGACGTCTGAGAATTCTCCTGTAGGATTATATTGGTCTTTCCCTTCAAGACTAAACATTTCGCTTGGCTCTACACGAGCTGCGGAAAGATAATTCGGATCAAACCCTGATAGATAAAATTGACCGCCGTCAATATCTCCAGTGCCTTTGTTACTAGCTTCAAAGAGCAAAACCATTTCATCACCGTCATAGAAGACGTGTTGATTATTACTCATGAAATTGATACGAAGTGCTTCAGAACCCGTTCTATAATCTGACGGCGTACCGCTAGACCGTGCGCTACAACCTGCGTATAATAAGAGAACTGCAAACAGCAAGAATGCGTATGCGAAGTGAACGTGATGATGCTTTACATGTCGGAGCATATCATCGAATTCTTCCGCTTCTTATTTATAAACTTTCAGGGAAAAATAACACGTAATCAGTCAGAAATACATATAATATACATCGCAAATAAAACGTAAATGAAACACGTCATCGCAGTTCTACTAGTGTTATTGCTTCTCACGCTCTCTGCGTGTGATTCAACAAATGTACAACCTGACTCACAAATCCAGCCAAGCACTAAATCAGACTGGCAAGTCAAAGACTATTCACAGTCCTTAAAAGAAGAAGTTCAAGGTTCATATGACGTTCCATCTCTCTCAGAAGACACCAATTCAATTATCATCAGCGCTAAAAAAGATACCACTGAGCACGTTCTAAAACTCCAAGATAATAAGTATAAAGAATTAGCATCGTTTGACAGATTCAATAGTACAAACATCATCCATGCAAAAAAGTTAGATATCACCACAATAAATCTTGTCGGTCATTTTGGCCCAGAATCCGATCTACGATTAATCACACAAGATAGTCTGATTAATGTACAAAATCAAGACGTAAAGATTGCGGACTTTAATCTGCCGGAAGGCAGCGTACGTACTGGATATTTGCCGGAAATTGCATTGCAATTCATGCAAACAAAAGACCAAATATTCTTAGCGACAGATTGGGGCAGAGCATATGTCTACAGTGATGCCAAACTATCAGCGCCAGTATATCCGAGCTGGATCGGCGCGTCAGTATCAGAAAATAACGAGATGTGGATAACAACCGGTAATGAAATACTTAAGTGGAACGGGACTGAATTTGAAAAGAAATTTGAAAGTCGTTCCATCGATGACACAATCATTGAATCAAAAGCTGTTATTTACGTGCAAGGAAATGTTGCGCGGCGACCAATCGCAATTGACTCGTTGTATATCATAAACGACAACGATATCTACATCACCATGTTCAACAAGATATATCACTTCAACGGAACTAACTGGACACTCGACTACGAGAATCCAAATAATACATTTAGCAAAATTAATGGGAATAAGAATACTATCGTCGCAGTAGGATCCAACGGAATTATAGTAGCGAAAGACAACCAAAAAGCATGGACTATTGTGCACGAACCTAACTTCGAGTTGGGAACTCTATACAGCATACTCTTTACACAAGATGGATTCTGGGTCGGTGGTCAGTCGCAGCTGTACTTCGCGCGCAAATAAGCGCTACTTCACGACACGAAGCGCTTCTTGTGCATAGAATCTGACGTTCTCTTTCAACTCGACCGTATCCAATTCCGCTAACGAAAACCAACGCAGAGGTGCCTGTTCGTGTGGCGCAACTACAGTCTTGTTCGACGTCGCGCGCGCAAAATAAACGCATGTAACGTGTTCGTGAGTCGGACTAACGCGGTGTCTGTTCATATACGCCGGCGCAAGAATGCTTTTGAAATTACTCTCGGAAAAAACAGGAGTCTTACTCGTCTCAACCAATTGCACATCCATGCCAACTTCTTCTTTTACTTCGCGCAGTGCAGCTTGGACAGGATCTTCATCTAACTCGACATGTCCGCCGACGCTTAGCCAGATTTTGTATTTCTCGTGAAATCGCAGTAAGACTTTGGACTCAAACACAATAAAGACTTCAGAAGTGAAATCTATTTTTTCGTGGATGTGGGGCATTTAGATGCTACGCAGGTTACTGAATAAAAAACTATTGAGAAATTTTTACCGTCGAATAACTGTCGTGCGAGTTGATTCAGTTTGTACATATCCGTAGTACAACTCAACAGTCAACGGCGCCTTGAAATTACCGATTTGCCCTTCTGTGTCAAACGATTCTAGCTCACATACGATTCGTGCAGTATTCTGTTTTAGATGTAACAAGTAAGTACCGCGACCGATATAGTCAGCCGGATCTTCTACATCGCAGACAAGCTCTGTCTCAGAAAGTTTTGCCCAAAATCCAACGACGTTAGCATCAATTGTCGGAATATCTCTATCATTACAAAGAAATTGTTCAGAGCCAGGTTTATAGACGAGGCCTTTACCCATATTCTCTACCGTGAAAATAAATCGCGGTTTGAGGACTGAATCATCTTGTTCGATTGCGACTTTGACCGTCTTCACATTGATAGGTCCGCCAGCCGTCGCAGGTGAAAGATCAGTAAGCTCACACGGCTGTCTAATTTTTTTCTCACCAGTGTCCAGGCGATCATATGGATCGACGTCGATGCAAACATCCGACGTCATAATATTTTTGTATTGATAACACGCAGTCGCAACAATATCTGCCACTCGCGTCGCGCTTTCTAGCGGTAACGGATTAGCTTCAACAGGCCATAATATGATTTCGCTGTCACCTTTTGGATTCGTCGCAGAACGCCCTTCGAAGATTTTACTGTCGCCAAAAGTATACGAAGGCATTCCTTGGGTTGCTCCAGTAGGATCTATTGTTAATACTGATTCGTCAAAAGCGATTCGTATCATCCCGCGAGTGATGTTTGCTGCGCCAAGATTTTTTATCTCCAAACCGATAGAAGCAGGCTCGCCCTCGCCAATCTGCGAGGTCGGTGCATTTGGTAAAAATCGCATAGTTAGAGCCGACGTTCCCTTACGATAGTCATCGTCCACGGAGTGATTCCCGGCATTTTGACAGCCTGAAAAAAGCAGAAGCACAATGACAAGCATAATTAGTAACGATAGCTTTTGTTTCATCATGTGAACGCCGCCTTGTATTTATCAGACTGGATTTGAGTTGCAAGTGTAATGACATTTGGTATAATTGTTTCTTCACATGCGCGACATGTCTCAATCGATGTGCAGGATGATCTGTCACCAGGAATGTACGTTCGGCCACAGTTGTATTTACCTACGATGCAAGCGACCCTGTCCGTACTTGCAGCACATTCATCGGCCATTTTTTGATAATACATCATTGCAAATTTAAAGTATTGTCCTTCATTTGCTTTCATATACACGTCAAATTGCTCGATAGTCATAGCATTCAATTCAGCGAGCGTTTTGTCTGTAATGATATTTTCTTTTATCAGATACGTTACCATTTCACGGTTCGTCTGAAGATAACCATACGACGCTCCTTTGATGACCGGGTTGCTTTGTACCTGTGACCATTTGTTAAGAATAGTCGCTTTTGCCAATGCAGACACTTCACACGACGCACTAGTTAGCGTGGATAATTGCGTTGCCGTTAAAGTCGATTTTATCGTCGTATATGCCTTTTCCATTGAAGCTTTGAAATCCGGTGAATACGAGAACATATAGTCATAGTTAGGTGTTATCTTGTAAGCGTCCGCAGTACCGCAGAACGAGCGCGTAGACAATACTGGATCAGTGATTTTCACCGAACCTTCAACTGGATCTGCGACGCTAAACGAAGTAGATTGATCAATTACATACGTATATGCGACACGCGCACGGAAACTTTGGATAGAGAATGGATTTCCTTCGAGAATTTCAGAAGGATTATCTGCGCGGATTGGACATGTTATATACATTTCTTGTTGTCTAGATTTACCCGGATCAACTCGTACGCTCTGCCCGTTTGGAATAGTAAGTACGAAGTGGTTGTATTCTGCGCAATTAAGCCCTGCATAGAATGAGTTAGTCTTATCCTGTTGTTCTGCTTCGCAATCGTCTTGTGCGAGATACATGAACGTTCCTTTTAATGCACCGACCGTACATTCAGTTGGCTCGGTAAGAGTAAAACCAAGCGGGATGGCAATAAGTACGCCACGTATTGTATCGATCTGTCCTTTTGACATGACGCTGTTTTTGATTTGCATACGCAGCGTATAATCATTCACACTAGTTGAACCTATCGATGCTAATTCATTGACTGGCGAACCGATATCAATAGCGATATCCACAGGACCTTTCGTATAGATTGCCTTCGTGTTTGTGTCGGAAATTTCATATTTGGAATAGAAAGAATTTTCAAACGGAACACCCGGCTCAGCAATCTGAGCACGCAATCCGTTCTTCAAAAAGAATCGTTTGACGAACGCAGAAGTTGAGAAATTATATACCACTTCAATCTTCCCAGTCTGTGAAGATTTAGGCTTGAATGAACCTTCGGAAAAATCACAGACGAGTTCTTGTAATAATGAGTTAGTCACCATAAACGACGATCGTTTAAGTTTGCCAAATATCATCTGCTTTTTGTCAGAACTCGTCGCACTACAATACACTACAAGAGAAATAGGCAATTCAAGCGTCTTTACGTCCAACGTAGATAACAATTGAACCGGCTTATCTTGATATACAACCGGCTGTGAAAGTTTGATCGGAACCATTGAAACGCCCACATCAAGATTGACGCCGCGTTCGACTTGTGACTCGAACTCTCGGCCTGTCGCACTGTCAATCTGTCTGTTAAAACCGTTCTTTGAGCCATTAATGAGATTCACTATGGATTTTTGCATCGTTGCGCTAAAACTAGTCGCAAGGGCCTTTGTTTGCACGAGACTCTCATCGACACGCGCCTTGAACAAACTAAACTCCAATTGTGTAATTCCTGTCTGCCCTCTTTCATAATTCGTATTCACGATTGTCACTAAAGTTGGAACGAAAAGGAACAATAGTGCAAGCACTGTGATCCATCGGATTGCTGGAGGCACGGTCGCATTAGGTTCAAAGAAGACAAGATAATACAGCCATAGTGGAAAAACGATTGCGCTTATTGGAACCGCCCATTTATCCAAGAAAAAAGAAGTGATGTTGGTTATGTTTGGAACAGCAAATATAGTGAGCAAAAATGTCGTTATTATGCCTGTATCATATTCCCATCTGTTGAGCAATGGAAATGTGTGGTACGACTGAATCACCAAGATAATCATAACCATCGCAAGCGGTTCAAGATAACTTTGGAATACGAACGAAGCTCCGAACATCGCCAAGAATCCAGAGAACATGAAAACGAGTAACAATGAAACTAACATCAAAATCATTGTCGGAGATTTCTTGTGGCCATCTGTAACCAACGAAGAAATAAAGAATAACCCTATTAACAGATGCACAGCGATGCGAATCGCCGAATGCTCGAAACGGAACATCAAAGCATCAAGAACGTGCACGCAAAAAGACAAGATGAATAGAAGCCAAACAGTACTCTGACTTATACGACCCGTTTCTGCACTGGATACTGGAATAGGCATTGTCCTATCGTCGTTCGACTTTCACACGAACAGTGACGAGAGAGAAGTCTGTCTTTGGAATGACTTGGATATAGTTGCTATGATCAACTACAAACTCAGAAATATCTCGGACATATCTATCGTCGTTTGTATCGATGTTTGTTTTGTAGCCATTCACAACAAGTTCTGCCGCGTGATCTTCATCGTCATCGACAAAGATGAATTCGGCAGTGACGCGGTATTTATCGTCCAAATCTGCCAATCGCTCTTCAGTAGAGCTTCGGCGATATGTCGAAGACAAACGTCCGTCTTCTTCGCTTTCATAACCGCTTGGGCAGAATCCATATTCATCTACAGACAATTCATTCTTACAGATATTAGCGACGCCACCGACTGGTAAATCTTCGCACCAGTACGAGTCAATCGGACCCGCAAAGCAGCAGTCTTTATCATGATAGATTGAACAGCCAGCAGGACATAGATCGTCGTTATTGTCGCCACAAGTTTCTTCGAAATCTTCATGGATATCTCCATCTTCGTCTTCGTAGCCGCTTAAGCATCTGCCCGCAGTATTTGTATCGACAAAGCCGACACATCTGTCGCTTTGGTATTGAGTTGGAAGTTCGCACCAGTATGGGGTGTCATATTCGACAAAGCAGCAATCCTTATCGACGTCAGCCGCACATCCGACTGGACATGCGCCGTCGATTTCGCCGCAAATCGCATCTTGCTCGACGCTGAAAACAAACCAATCTTCATCAAGTTCAAAGAAGAATGTCGCTCCTCTGTCTTCATCAAGCGTCGTTTGTACTGCGGCGCGATCTATTGAATAAGCGCCACCAGTTGTACGGAATGAAACGTTATTATCATGCGCTTCAAGTAAGTCTGATGGAATTGATACGATGTTTATCAGGCCGCAATCAGGAACTTTTGAAAAGATTGTTCTGTTGTTCAAGACAACAGTCAAAGGATCGACATCGCCAGAACATGTTGGTAAGAATCTGAGTTTTGCGGAACGCAAATTGTCTAATTCCACGTCAGAAACGTCAAACGAGTCTATGCTTGCAAGACCTTGTCTGTCAATCGCATCAGCCTGTAATCGTAAGTCTGCGATTTCGTAGGCATTCTTGTGCCAGAACGCAAGACCTGGTGATGAAACGGAAACACTCAATGTGTTCACATCGTCAAGATAACTTGATGGGACCTTGATTTGTCCGCTGTTGAATTGACTAATGGTTCCAGAGAACGCCTGTTTACCATTAAGAAGTATGAG
The DNA here is from genome assembly GCA_035299465.1 of Acidobacteriota bacterium. GTDB lineage: Archaea > Nanobdellota > Nanobdellia > Woesearchaeales > DATGWN01 > DATGWN01. The sequence continues at coordinate 10,934 of DATGWN010000078.1, forward strand.
TAAAGATCCTGAAGCCTGCTGCGGTTGCAAAACAGTGAATGTAAGAATAACATCCTTCAAATTCATTGGATCTGCCGTGAAATCCATTGTGTAAGGAGTGCTAGTGAAAACTGATCGTTCAACGCGGAACTGATTCGCTTCGGCTATGACTGTTGCTTCATATTCGCCGGATAATGTAAATGCACTGATTTCGTGACTGTATTCAAGTCGAGTCAATCGATCCATCGGACCAGGACCCTTGAAAGTTTGTTCGTAAATAGTCTTCCCAGAACCTGACGTCGTACCTGTGCCACCAGTACCACCAGGCGAACCAGTACCGCCTGTGCCTGGGACCGTGCCGTCATTCAACAAAGCTTCGCGCTCTGCCGGAGGCAAGAAGATGACATAAAAGACGATTAAGATTGTAAGAACTATGAGAAACGGAGCCCCAGTACCACTCGGAGATTCAGCCTTTTTACGTGAAAATACCAATCGCCACCTCTGGCAACAAACTCAACAGTTCGTGTATCCTTTAAAAATGGAATGAACAGTATATAAATGTATCGGTCGTTTACCGTCGGTAGGTCGACGAGACATCGATGCTTTTTGCCAAAGCAGTATTGCATAATGCTTCGCACAAGTTTAAAAGAACCGAGCGCATCAAAATTACTAAATACGACAATTACACCATATAACATCAGATAGAGATACAAAATGAACGTAGACACAAAATCGCTTAAATTAGGCGAAATAGTGGTTGAGCCACAAACATTGGATGATCTATGGACGCTCAGCACCATTATTGAACCAAGCGATCACGTGAGTGGAGGAACGATTCGTAAAATAAAACTCGGTTCATCAGACGATCGCTCCCAAAAGATTACCATTCGCCACCTCGTTCTCACGATAAAAGTGGAAAAAGTCCAGTATGAACCTAGTACAAAACAATTGCGCATCAGCGGTCCAATCACTGACGCGTCACCAGACATTCCAAAAGGAGACTATCATACGTTCGCGTTAGAAGAGCGGACGAAAATCACAATCAAAAAAGAGACTTGGCCATCTTACGCATTACAAAAACTCAAAGAGGCGACTACAACGAGAGGCGCAGCCCTCGTCGTTTTATTCGACGGCGATCACGCAGTATTTGGTCAGACATCTCGGCAAGGATGGAAAGAACTCAGTTCATTGCACAACGCCAGATCAAAAAAGGCCGCAGATACTGAATCGTCTTTCTATACGGACATTGCACAACGCATCAACAATATCGATGAGCAAATGAAACCATCAATCATCTTCATATGCAGTCCGCATTTCTGGCGAGAATATCTACTCAAAGCACTGGAAACTATCGCTTCTCCTGCACGAAAAAAAGTGAAAACAGTCGAAGTATCCAGCACAGATCCATCAGTCATCACCGAATTAGTCAAATCCGAAGAATTCGCCAATTACGCGCTAGAACAAAGTCAGAAAAGCATCATATCAGTGTTCGATGACATTCTCAGTAGAATAGCAAAAGACGGTCTTGCAACTTATGGCAAAGATAACGTCATCGCAGCAATATCGACTGGCGCTATCGATACCCTGCTGATTGCAAACGAATCGCTTGCCGCAGCTAAAGAGCAAGGCGAATTTCCCATAGTGCAGGAAAACATCAAACTAATCGAATCACAACACGGCAAAGTGCATATCGTCGAGGAATCATCCACTGTGCACGATAGACTTGTAGGTCTAGGGGGATTTGCCGCAACGCTACGTTTCAAAGTAGAGTAGATAATAAAAACACAAAAGCAAATAACATCTAAATTATGCAAACTTTACACGTTCTATCAAATAAGGGTTCTTCTTCAATGACGAAATAAATGCATCCGCATCAACAAAAGCGCGCGTCTCAATAGCGACGAGGCGCTTCTCTGCACCCACTGTCTTTTCAACGACTCGCGATCGTGCTGCCATAAACGCGTCGCACGCCTTTGTCATTTTAATTGGTGGCCCGAGTATTTCGTATGATGGATCGATTTTTTTGGATGGTAATGCATAAAAAAATTGCGCGTCTGCGCCGAATTTCCATGTCCAATCAGAGCCATTGACAGTAAATCCATTTTCAGTCAACGCGTTTCGGATAAAGTCATATGCCTGCAATAATTTAGCACCGGCGACATCTTTTTTTTCAGAAAGTGGCGTCGCCTTTACTGTAATTACGGTGCCTAGTGACGCAAGACTAGCAGCGCTGATTTCTTTGATTTCAAAATATGACGCAGAGGGTTTTCCTAGATAGGCAACTGCTGCCTGTTTGAACAAACGCCATTTCTCAAGAGTTAACGCGCTTGCTGCATTTCTGGACGGCAAAATAGGATCGACAATGATAAGCGGCGAGACGATTTTTGCTTCGTTCAACAAAGAAAGTGCATCTTTCCCCGCGTAGAATTGCATTGGATCGATAACACATTTCTCAGGCCAATTCGTAGCCGCCGATAACATTTCTCGAAACCCACCATAATAAATCGTCAAAATATCAAGTACGTGACCCGAAAATCCGCCGATGTAGCTTTCTGCGCCATACACTCGATTAGCTTTGCAGAATGCCTTGCCCAATCGAATTTGGTTAGACAGATCGTTTCCTTTTGTTCGCTCAAGAACCCAATCGACGTGAAATACAGACATGTCTGTAACGTTTTCAGCTTGTTTGGGATCATTAATCCAAAGAACCGGAACAATTTCGTATTGTATACCGTCAATCTTTGCCTGAAAATAATCTCGAGATCCGTTGACCAAAACTGGTTTTATGCCAGCTTTTTCAAGCAACTTCAAAAGTAATTTTGAAATACCAATATGTTTCTTGTCAAATCGTACAAACACATCACAATCATAATCGCCTGCAAGATACGTGTTCTTCGCTACAGAGCCACCGCATCGAATATCAACCACATACTTCAATTCTGTCGCACTTTTGCGCAGAGCTTGCAGTGTCTTCTCAACTTTCGGCAAGATGGAGACTTTAGGCAAAATCTTAGAAAGCGCCTTTTCTTCAATTGCGTTGAGTTTGGTCATATCAAAAGGGTTTGCGTATACGCCTTAAAAGAATTTGCATCTTTGTACACAATAATCCCGGTTCAGACCCCATCTAACATATAAAGCAACAATCATTCCTCGTATACGCAAATGAAGAGGTGAACACCAACTGAGCGCAAGCGGTGATGAACGGAAGTAACTTCTGATGCTCTTTCTGACTAAAATTTATATAATTCAGATTTCTCCCAAAAAAGATGTCTTTGAAAACATATCTCACTAGCATTATAGGTGCTGCTACGCTGCAACTCTGCGCAGCGGACTTCTCGGATACTAACTACGCGTTCAGTCACGCCATAACTCTTGCAAATCAAAACAAACCGCAAACGCACAGAAAAGAGGACATTTCGAGTTGGACATTCTCTGTGACTGAAGAGAAAATAACGCCTCCGTCGCAAGCATACCCGTCTCAAATGCCACAAAGTAGCCGAAGCAACCTAGAGATAATCACAAATCAATTGCCACCAATGCAAGTACCAGGCCAACGAAAAGTATCGCACATGTACATTCAGCTGCAAATCATGCCGCAGGGAAAAACCAGAGATATCATTACGTATCAGACTCAAATCAGTGAAATCAACGACTTAGGAGTCATTCGTGGAAAAAGATTGTACTCGCAGCGACCTGCGTCTGTATCGCCTGCCATTATGCTCATTTACGAAGCGTCCGCGGGGGGCATTCATATGATGCCCGACGAAATACGAGAAGTAGCAAAAGACGGCTTGAAAATCTATTTCATCCAAGGAAAAAATATCATAAGCAACACGCTTGATCAAAGAGAAATTCAAAATGTCAAAGAGCAAAAAATATCCAACGACGATTTAATGCACTTAGGAAAAAAACACGATGTCGATTATTATCTCGTCGGTGAACAACGAGCAGAAAAAATCTTCAATAGACGAATTGCAGAAATGATTTATTTCTTCAACGCTCAAAAAAACAATCTAGAAGCAATAACTAGTCCGCTCCTCACAAGTTCATCTTGGGATGACGCGCTTGCAAGAAAATAAAAAATTAAGCCGCCTTCAAAGTGAATTTGACCGAAATGCGTTTTTTGCTTTCTTCAAATGCTTGCAGATATGCAATATCTTCTGGAAACGATACAGTGTTGTCCTTATTCACCATTATGTCAGTATGTTTCACAAGGAAAACAACTTTGCTATCTTTCTTATCAGCACGCGATCCATTCGGATAGTTGCGTTTGATATAAGATTGCATTGTATCTCGCAACAATTGAGCGACGTTTTTCTCGCCTTTACAATCAACTATAACTGTTTTAGTCATGATCAACCGTACATTGCCAGATATTGCTGGTTCTCTTTAAATTCTTCTGAATTCTTGACCTTATCGACCGCGTCAATAAAGTCACGCTGAGCAACTTTGAATTTATCTTGTCGGATTGCGAAGTAACCTGCTTCAGTACAAGCCGATTTGACTTCTGCGCCAGAGAATCCTTCCATCAATTTTGCAAGGCGATCGATATCGACATCTTTCTCAAGCTTCATATTCTGAGTGTGGATACCAAACACTTGCTTGATTCCTTCGATAGTTGGTGGAGGAACATGAATGTGACGATCAAGACGTCCTGGTCGCAATATCGCAGGATCCAATATATCCTTTCGGTTTGTTGCGCCGATGATTTTGACATTATCCAGTCGCTTGAAACCATCAATTTCTGCGAGGAATTGCATAAAAGTGCGTTGAACTTCTCGCTCGCCTGAAGTACCTAACTCAATTCGCTTTGCTGCAAGCGCATCAATCTCATCGATAAATATAATTGCTGGACCACGTTCTCGTGCGAGTTGGAAAACTTCTTTGACAAGTTTTGCACCTTCGCCGATAAACTTCTGAACAAGCTCCGACCCGACGATTTCGATGAACGTCGAATTAGTTGAAGCAGCGACAGCTTTAGCAAGCATAGTCTTTCCAGTTCCTGGTGGACCATACAGCAAGACTCCCTTCGGAGGTTCGATGCCGACTTTCTTGAATAGTTCTGGTTTTTGCAACGGTAACTCGATAACTTCTTTGATTTCGTTGATTTGCTTGTCTAAACCACCGATGAGACTCCAACTTGCATGTGGCTTCTCGATGATTACAAATCGCTCGATATCGAATTTCTTCATCGCAGCCATCTTTTTTATGACAGTGAGATTCTTTTGCTCGCAAAGTACAGTGTCGCCTGCCGCAAGCTGTTCGCAACCGATAGAAATGTTTACGAAAAACTGATTTCCGTTAGGCACTTTGATAATAGCGTGTTTGTTCACTTCAAAGACTTCGACGATTTCACACATCATCAAAGCAGGTTGCTGGAACTTTACTAACTCAGTCTGCAATTGAGCAATTGTCTCTCGCAGCATCTTGTTTTCAGTCTCCAGTTGAGATACTTCCTGTTGATCCGACTGATATGTAAACATCAGCTTCTTTACGTCGTCTTCAGACACTTTTTTGCTTGCTTTCGTTACCATAGGCCCCAATATAGCTTAGTGACGGATGTCTTTTTAAACATTATGCATCCTTTAGTTGATATGAAGGACATATTGCTACGCAAACAGACATTACGCAACGGATTAGTAATGTATGAAGACCCAATCGCTTCTCAAAGCATAACCATACTTTGCGTCATCCATATGGGTAGTGCATATGAGAGCATATCTGGCATTTCTCACTTTGTCGAGCACATGATCTTCGAAGGCACAAAAAAACGAAAAACCGCAAGAGATGTCGCAAAAGAGATCGACGATATCGGCGGCGAGTTCAACGCGATGACGTCGCGACACAGTATCATCATTTACTGTAAAGTTCCTCGACAACACACACAAAAAGCAGCAGACGTGTTGGTGGACTGCATAACGAATGCAACATTTCTCACCGTCGACAAAGAACGCAATGTCATCAAAAATGAAATAGCGCTCCTCAACGACGAACCACGACAACGACAATGGGAACTGTTCGACAAAACCCTCTATCCAAATCATCCAGTATCGCGACCAATCGCGGGTACGATTGCATCACTAGACAGTATTTCAAAAAAAGATCTCGTCAATTTTTACACGGAGAATTTTGTCGCAAAAAATATGTCATTAGTCGTCTGCGGTAAACTAAATAATTCACAAAAAGAAAATATCAAATCGCTTTTCTCGACCATAAAGAGCGGAAAGAAAAGCAAAAACACAATTCCAAAATACAATCCGCCAAAAAGTGCTGACACCAATTACATGAAGGAATTGTCGCAAGCGTATATTAGCATCGGGTGGCGAATTCCTGACGAACCGACTAAAGATACCGCAGTACATGATATCATCGGGGCGATTCTTACCAAAGGTCAATCTGGCATATTATTCGACGAGCTTCGTAACAAACACGGCCTCACATACGACGTGAGATCGTACACAGATACTGGTCCCTGTGGCTCATGTATGGCCACAACTATCATCTGCGATCCGAAAAAAACGGACGTCGTATTGAAACGCACAAACGAAATTTTTGAGACGATGAACAATGTCACAGAAAAGACAGTTACCGACGCCAAAACATATTTGCTAGGGAGATATCAGCTGCAATTAGAAGACACAGTCGAACGCGCGCAGCATATCGCAGACAACATCATCGACAATAATTTCACGCCGATCGCACAAACGAAAAAAGTCACAGCAGCAGACATACAAAAGACTTTCAAGAAAATAAAAAGCAAAACAACAACAATGCTCCTAAGAGAAAAGAGACAATAAGTTGTGCACGAATTGTCGCCAGAAGTGCGGCGAAATGACTTCGAATTCAAAGCGAACTGATTGCATTTCCTTCGTCAGATTATCTGTGACATTCAGCTCGTATTCGTAGACACCTAACGGCGTGTTATTCGTAACGACAAAAAGTCCTGCGGCTTTCTTGACGCGACCAGGCAATTCGTCGAATGGCATCGTATCAACATAAATTGCAGTAGGACATTTCTTGGAAACGCAGCCGAGTTGCATCAAGACAACTTTGCTTTCGTTCTGCAAATTTTCCAAAGAATAGAATAACTGATAACTGTCGACGTCGTACATGACGAATGATTTTTCAGAAATTTCAAGACCACTTGTGTTCGAAGAATAGAACGAAAGGGCTTTTTGATAAGCAACATTGTCAACGCCAGTTTGATTCTCTGCAAAAACCGTTGGTGCCAGTATAACTAAAAAAAGAAGTAAATAGAGTGGGCGCATTGTTACCTCGTGACTTGGTAAGATTTCACTTTTGCAAGCAATTCCGCAGCGCGCTTGTCGTTCACAAAGTGATCACGCACTGGTTTGAGTGCGTCGTTGATGTATCTTGCCGCAGTCTGTTTCAAATCAACCGGATGTATTTTCTTCTCAGAAAATGCGATTGCAAGTTCATCATATGTTCCAAACGAAAGATTACCACCGAACTTTTCAGGTCGTACGATATCAACTTTTTCATTCAGCGCAAAAATGATGTACTTGAAATATTCAAGGACTGGATTATCAGCAATCTGTCCCTCAGGGCAATATGCTTTGTTCAGTTTTTTCTTGATGTCATCTTCTGAATCTGTCATGAAGATAGCCGAAGCAGGATTGGACTTTGACATTTTCATCGCAATCGCGCGATCGACCGCCGAGGCATCCGCTTTGGCTGGCTCTGTAAGTCCCATCATCATATGATGGTGTACGGCAACCGGAGTTTTGAACCCAAGCTTTGGCGCCATTTCCCGCGCAAGCATGTTGACTTTTCGTTGATCCAGTCCTAATTGACATATATCGACATTCAAGTAAAAGATATCTGCACATTGCATGCACGGATAAAGAATCTGTGACGCAGCCAAGTCTTCTGATTCAGACCGACCCATGATTTGTGAACATCGGATGATGCGCTTCACTGTATTGTTTCGTGCGACTTGCATAACGATCTTCCAGTATGCGTCATCCTTCACGACATCACTTGCCCAAAGGAATTCAACGCCCTTATGATCCAAACCTGCAGCCTTCCAGACTTCAATAAAATACTCGCCGACGACTTTAATCTTTTCAAGATCGCCGCCCATCTTATTATTGGCCCAGGCATGCCAGTCTGCAACCCACATTTTGAAATGGGCACCAGCTTTGATCATACGGTTGATATTGATAACTCGCAATAGACCCTGCGCAATATGAATAGTTCCGCTCGGCTCAAATCCGTCATAGGCAATGAACGTCGGTTTAGTTTCAAGAAGCGTTCGCAGATCTTCGGTTGTGACGATTTCGCCTTGTTCGGCGACCTTCTCAATAAGCGCCAGTCGTTCGTCAACAGTGAGTTTTTTTGCCATGCAATACGTCGCTATCGAATCGAATATAAAGGTTGTGGAGAACAAAGATAGAAACATATTTAATGGGCTGCACTCAAAATCCTGACATGGGATTTATCTGGAATCTGATAAAGAAATTTTTTGGCAGACCTGAGTCTTTAGATAAGATCCAAAAATCTGAAGAAGCCGTTGATGAACAAGAACTCGGTATAGACTTAGAAGAAAGCAGAAATGCGCGTGAAGAAGTAGATACATTAGAGAACTTGAAAACTGGCGTTGCATCAATTCAAGAAGAAGCAAAGATTCACCCAATACATCTCAAGAATCATCCAATATCTCAGAACATCTCCAAAGACATCTTACGGATTAAGAAAGAATGTGTCGCAGATTTACAATACCTTGCACAATCACAAAAGAATTGTACAATCTCAATGGATAATAATTCTAAAAGCCTTGCGTACTACAGAAAAGCACTAGACGCTTTATCTGGACTTGACGACGAAGAGTCCAACAAGAATAGAGAACTCATAGCAGAAAACAACACAAACCTGCTACTATTTCAGAAAAAACTCAAGGCGCACGCAGCTAATATCGCGCAGACGACACGAAAAGTATTGGAACTCAATAACGGCGTACAAGAGTTAGAAAAAGAAAAGACACTAATTTCGGCCGACGCAGTGTCTGCACAGCAAGTTCCCTCGTTGATGAACAGAATGCAATTGATTGCAACGTTAATTGAAGCCAAAGAAAAACATATCCAGGAATTACTTGCAGAATCGGAAGATATCGCAGCGCATTCTGAAGAAGTTGCCAGACAAACGGAAAAATTAAGACTGGCGATTTAACCAAACAAATTAACGGTTATGGACATCTACTGTTTTATCCACCGCGTTTGAAACGTATTCTAAGACTTTTTCCAGAGTTTCTTTCTTTATACGAGTAACATTGTATCCTAAATGACGACGAGGTTCGTCGCTGACGTCTTCAGGATG
>DATGWN010000079.1:0-9412 GCA_035299465.1 Acidobacteriota bacterium
GCAAAGAACCGCTAACCGCGATTGCTAGTTCTGGCAACGAAGAACCTAATGCTACAAGCGTCGCGCCAATGGCAAATGTAGATATGCCAAGTTTGATTCCAAGTTTTGCACAGGATTCTATGAAAAAATCTGCTGATTTGATGATCGCTGCCAAGCAGATGACCAAAAAAACAAGCAGGAGAAGTATGCTCATAGTTTTTCGTCTTCCTTGACGCCCGCGTCCTTACGCATTCGTTTTTCTTTTTCCTGCGTATCTGTGGAAAGTTCGCTGATAGCGTCACGAATGTCACTCTCGGAGAAACCTTTGTCCTTGAGAACCTTGACGATAATTTCGCTGTCGCCATCAAGTGTTCGCAGGATGCTAAGGACCGTATCTTCGTGTTTGATATTTGCTACCTTCTTCTCCACTTCTGATAATTCTTCCAACGCTTTCGTGATGACAGCGCGTTGGTATCCTTCTTGCTCAAGCTTTAAGACTATTTCATCTTCGTTTTTGTCCATACTCTTCATAATGGATATAATGTCCATCATGTAAGACATGTTTCTATCGCGCTTCTTGTTCGCTTTGAGTCCGCCACCGATAGAAGCGCCGCTTTTTTCCAATTTTTGGATAACACTTGCTGGAAGCACTTTTACAAGCGGGCCCATGTAAGGAATGGCTGCAACCATGATTTTGTCTTTAAAGTGATAGATGATTGCGCCGATAATTAAGATGAGCGCGACGATAATGATCATTTTTACCGCGCCATTATTTGCAGGCAGATTAAGTTGTGAAACAATAAGTTCGACTTCTTGCGTATGGCCCAGCGCCTGGAATACCAGCGTATTTGCCACTGTAACGTTATCTTCCTTGCTAAATTGCGCTCGAAGTACGACTTTCTCGGTATCTCCTGCGCCGATTATTAACTTATTTTCATCGAGTGTGAACATTCCGTCATTTGCAAGGAATTTGATTTCAAGAGGGATTTGTTGCGCAAGATTATTCTTTATCTTAAGTGATATCGTCTTTTGATATTGTGTCAGCGAGATCGCAGTAGGTTCGACAGTAAATGGCGCTTTGTCGTGAACATACGCGTCTATGTCAAAATGAATAGTTTTAGTGCCCTCGGCGACTTCGCAAAGCAATGTTCCCGTAGCGTTAATTTGACCTGATACGAAATCAACAACGGTAAGCGGTATTACAGCGTTCCCGATTCGAGAAAACGTGATAGTCGGCTGTGCAAGCAAGTAAGGTGATTCAATACTCACATCACACGTCACAGGCGTGTTAATGTCAGTGACCGTCATGTAATAATCTTGTTCATAATTGTAGATATTATATGATACTGGTTTTGCGACGACATCGAATTTTGGATCCTGCTCGACCGAAATATAGATGCGACGCACTTCTTTGCTTTTGGAAACGTTATTGATTTGTGCGTACAATGAGATATATCCTGAGTGTGAGCCTGCGGAAGATACGCTAGGAGTTATCACGATACTGCTAGACGAATTAGGACCAAGTTTTGCAGGAGCTTTTACTGTTGCAATTGTTTCTCCCGTTAATGAAGTGACATTAGCAGTCAAATTGTCAAAGCTTGATTGACTTGGATTTGAAACAACCACAGTTACTGGAGAGTCTTTCATAGAAATGACTCCGTGGCTTTCAAGCAAAAGGAAAGGACGTTCGTTACTCAATAATATCTGTGTAATCGATGCGTCAGTGAATAGATCCCCGTGACCGCCGTTGACAAACTGTGTGGAGATGTAGTGTTTTGCATCTGCAAGCACTTCTGCTTTTTGAGGGAATGTGAGGTTTTCAAGAGTTTTTATCGCGACAGCTGTGGCCATGATTTTGCCACGCTCGGCGCCTGTGCCAAAGCTTCCATCATTGTTTTGGATATACAGTAACCAGTCCAACGCGTCTTCATTTTCAGGATTGACGGCCAACAAGTAGAACGCAGTGTCAAGCTGCGATTGGTTTGAACTAACGAATTTTCCGATAACGTTGTGATCCTTCATATTTTCTTCAAGCCACTCAAGGCCTGCGTCAAATTGAGAGTCGTCCAAATCTAATGAAAGCGCATACGTCGATATAGATGCGCTGCAAGAGTCCCATTTATTGTCACTTTGCGTCCAGCACGCAGGTTTTATTCTGATAAGTTTGTAAGTTTCGTCGGAATCTTCGTCTTCATCATAGTCAGTGAGTTCGTCAAAGTCTTCGTCAGTATCGGTGTCAAAGTCATGTGAGAATACTTCGATGTCACGGTGATCAAGGATTTTTACAACGATGTCTTCAGTACAAGTGAAATTGAGTAGAGCATCCGCTTCGGCAGTGAACTCGATTTCGAGTTTCGTGTCTTCAAGGATATTCTCTTCTGAAACAATTGCGCTGCCTTCATATGTAGCGTTACACAGCGTATCATCGTTGCTGCTTTCAAACACCAACGTCCAAGCACTGTCTTCGATGTAGTTTTGTCGGCTTTGCACGTATGCGATGCCGTCGCTAATGATGCGATATTGATCAGTGATATTTGCGCGTGAAAGGTACGCTAGTGCCTTGACTGTCTCTTCAATATCACAGGTAGAATCAGATGAACCAACATACCAGCATTTTGGTTCGTTTTGCCGCGTTTCCTTAAGCCATCGCATACCTTCGTCGATTTGTCGGTCGTAAGCGCCGTCAAACTGCGACAAGACCCAAATTGCGTACGCCGTTTTCGAAGGTGAACCCCATCCGCCATCCCAATCTTGAGTATCAAGAATGTAGTCGGCAGAGACAATGACATTATCTACAGAGACAATTTTTGTAAGCTTGTGTACCTTGCCGTACGACGTATACGTCGTTTCAACGGAGTATTCATCGCAATCATAATCTGCAAGATTAATGCTAGAATAAGAACACGTGCTGTTTATCGGCGTAATCGGTACGGGTATATAATCAAAAGAGCTTTGACAGACAAGAGTGGATGATTCTACAGTATGAGGATCATCGATGCATGTAAGATATTCGAGATCTTGTGGCTTGACTACTGACGTCGCTCCGTAGGAAATGACTGTTATATCATCCGCGGCTACTATGACTGTAAAACAACAAAATAGCAACACACACAAAACGCCAAAAGAAATGCCTCTTTTTCCCATAAACCGTCTTATTGGAAATTGGAGGAGAGCCCTTTATATATTTTCTGTACTCTCATCGTCGAGAAAGGTAAAGCATAATCCGCACGCTATCTAATCTGAGAATAAATCATCATATTGCAACACACCCTACTATGTAATCTTGGTAAACGACTGTAATCAAAGGTAATCAAGGTCAGCAATAAAACCACTGTACACATGACACCACTAAAGATGACTCCTTTAAAGAAAGTAAATAATGTACGAAGCAAAGTAAGCGCGCAGAACTTCTTATTTCATTGACGCCAAAGTTCTGTCAATGACATCTTCTTCAATATCATGTGAAAGCAATTCTTTCTTGATGTCCGCGATGGATTGGCCGTGTAATTGTCCCCATGATGCATATCGCTTGACAATATCTGGTTCGATGGAGCTTACTTTCGCTTTCAATTCTTCAAGCGTCGTATCGATCTTCATTGATTTCAATGATGCGCCGATTGAGGAAAGATTGTGATCTTTAACAGGATGCGTGGAAATGCTAGTATTGTACTTCTTTCGCATATTCGACAGCATATCATGCACATTAGACGTCGTTTGAGGCGCAGCGGTTGAGGCATGGAGTGACTTCTGAAGAGAATCAATCATACTAGTAACAGTGCGACCCTGTTCTTGCTTGTCAAAGATTGTCTTTTTAGCCGCAGCTTGTCGGGAAGCGATGAAACTTGTACCGATGACCAACATACCTGTACATGAGAATATGAGTAATCCGATGCCGATCCATTTCTGGACTTGTGGCGAGGAGAGAGAAATCACGTTTGTCGTTTCTTCTTCAGTATAAGGATAGACGACTTCGACTGGCTTTTTAGCGAGGACGACTTCTGTGGTCGTCGTCGAATTAGACGAATTTGACGGACTTGTTTGACTAGCTTGAGTTGCGTTTTTGGCGCTAATGACTTTTGGAATCTTTGTGTTCACTACTACAGGTGCAGGCACTTCTTCTTCGACAACTGCTTCGTCGACAATCACTGTCGATCGTTCCATAGCAATAGCGAAATTGCCAAGATTCTTAGAAGTAGCGCGATATGTATATCCTGATGAATCGCGCGACACAAACGTCGTTGGCAACGAAACCCACTGTTCATCATACAAATAGAGATAGATATCCTCTGGATTTGCACCGACTGTTGACATCCATTCCGAACTTACTGTAAAATAAATTGTCGTCGAGACACCGCTTGAGGAAGAGAATGTGTTGTTGCTCTCCAACGTGACATATTGATACGTTTTTTTTGCTAATGAGAACTTACTGATAGGCTCTCGGCTCAATTTGTAATAAGTAATGACTGTCGTGCCAACTTTTGAAGCGACGTTAGTCATGATTTTTGTGAATGCGATATCTGACACAGTTAAATTGAGTGTGACAACCGGTTCGTCAGTTTCACGAATGACAAAAGAATAGACCGGCTGCGCACTTGCGCTTACTTGCGTAGCATGTAAAACAATGATGAAAAAAAAGAGAAGACACAAACCTAAGCCAATATTCCTTCCAAAAGTACGTTTCGCCATTTGCCAGTATATGAAAATGTATACTAATTGAGTATTGTTCTTTTAATCGTTCTTTATAAATATTTTGGAACGGCTGCATGCAGTCTCACAGAGCAAAAGAACGCGAAAAACTTGAAATCCACTTACAGTATCTTTAAAAAGACAAACCGCTGAATCCATCTATCGCAGAAAAACTGCAGGGGTGTATAACAATGTTAACATGGATAATCATAGGTATAGTTGCAATCATCGCACTATTTTGCTGGTCCCTCTACAACGGACTCATCTCGCTGAAGAATCAAGTAGACAACTCATGGGCACAAATTGATGTGCAACTCAAGCGCCGCGCAGATCTCATTCCGAATTTGATCGAAACGGTCAAAGGATACGCAAAACACGAAAAGACCGTGTTTGAACAAGTCACAAAAGCACGAAGCGCTATGCTGTCTGCAGAAACTATTCCACAAAAAGCAAAAGCAGCAGACGCTCTCTCAGGAACGCTCAAGTCATTGTTCGCAGTAGCAGAAGATTATCCAAAGCTTCAGGCAAACACTAACTTCTTGCAACTTCAAGAAGAATTGTCAGGCACAGAAAATAAAATTGCATATGCGCGACAAAACTACAACGACCGCATCATGGAATACAACACTAAAATAGAAGTGTTCCCAAACAATATCTTTGCCAATATGCTTCACTTTGGAAAGAGAGAAAGCTTTGCGGTTACAGAAGAAGAAAAGAAACCGGTAAAGGTTTCTTTCTAATTTTTTTCATTTTTCAGATATAGATTTTACAAATACGACGTGAGGAACAAAGGCATGAGCTTGAATTTTCATTCAGAAGTATCATCAAATATCATCAAATCATGGGTATTAATGATATCATTCATCTTGATCATATTCGGCATCGGATACGTCGCATCCCTCATCACAGGCGATTACGTCACCGTCCCAGTCCTCACCATAGTTTTCACACTCATCTATACATTAATTATGTATTTTCATGGAAGCTCAGTCATTCTTGCAATTAACGGCGCACGCGAAGTGACTAAACAAGAATTCCCGCATTACTTTCACACGGTAGAAGGCCTTGCAATCGCAGCCGGCGTTCCAACGCCAAAAGCATATGTCATCGAAGACACAGCGCTAAACGCATTTGCAACTGGTCGCGATCCAAAGAATGCAGCTATTGTTGTAACCACTGGCCTTCTTGCAAAACTCAAACGCGATGAATTAGAAGGAGTCATCGCCCATGAAATGGCGCATATCAAAAATTTTGATATCAGAATGATGATGCTTGCAGCCGTACTCGTTGGCGTAATCACGCTGCTCTCAGATTTTCTCTTACGAATGTTCTTATGGGGCGGACATAACGGCAGATCAGAAAAAAATCAAGTAGCCGTTCTTGCAATCGTGGTCGGACTAGTACTTGCAATTCTTGCCCCGCTTATCGCCCAACTCATCAAGCTTGCAATCAGTAGAAAAAGAGAATTCGCGGCAGACGCAGAAGGCGCGCGACTCACGAGATATCCACTCGGGCTTGCCAATGCATTAGAAAAAATTAAAGGTGATCCTGACCCTCTCGTAGACCGAGCAAACAAAGCTACAGCACACTTGTTTATTTCCACTCCGTTTAGAAAATCAAGCACGTGGATTTCAAACCTGTTCTCGACACACCCGCCGATTGATGAAAGAATCCGTCGTCTCAAAGCAATGTAGAACAACGTAGTTCTGGCCTCAACAGTAAACACCTGCAATACAATTAAATAGAGAGATGCAAATAAGCATAAGACATGACGACGCAGCAATCTGAACAGCAAAATAATGCATTCTCGTTTATTGCGCCAATAATAAGTTTCATAGCAATCCTTGTTTTCATATATATCCAAGGATGGCACACTAAAGATCTCGTTTGGGGTTTATGGTTCTCAAGTCTGGTTGTCGGTTACATCACCATCTTGTGCGTCATCTACGCACAATCAACAATAGAGCATCCCTCTGTGTCGCCTATTTTGCGCACACTCCAGCACATCGCAAATCTTGGCGGTGCAGCGTTCATGCTCGTCTTTTTTACAATACATTTTGGCATGTTCCATGTCATCCACTCATTATTTTTGCAAATATTCTTCCCCGTGGAAGGCACCGTTTCAATTCTTGGGAACTTCTTCACATCCTCCACAGCTGACCAAGCCCAGACACTTATGTCCATAAGCAACGTCACGCAAGGAGAAGAAGTATCCACATTTGCATCTGGTCTCTTTTCATTCTTACCTGACTACAAAACCGTCATCTTAGCGTATTGGCCAATTGCACTCATCACGCTCATAGCGACTCTTCCGGCGCTTCGGGACGGACTAAAGAAAAAATCTCTCTCGTTTGCGACACCGTATTCCAACGTCGTTAAATTACATCTCACTATTTTCGTTTTGGCATTCCTTTCATTCACAGGTCTTGAGCAATTCTGGTTATTCGCACTCATATTCAGCATTTTCTACTTTCCCTGGTCTTCTCTCGCAGTATTCGCCAGAAAGCCAGCCACTGTAGCTACGCAAACGTCTAAGTCGACCTTGCCTACATCAATTCCGGACACAGAATCAAAACTCAAAGACCCACCGTTTGTCCAAGCGCCAAAGAAATCACAAGCAGTAAAACTTGAAGAAAGTCCATAAACCCAAGCATATCTAAGCATCTTGTTTCGTAATTTAGTCTCGTCGAGACCCTACCCAAAGATATATAAATGTCCTATCGGAAAAGCATCATGGGTAAAATTAGGTGTAGGTAGTGACGCGTATCATTAAACTTGAGATGAAGGGCTTTAAATCCTTCGCAAAGCAGACCGATATTCTCTTCAATGACGATTTCAACGTCGTTATTGGACCAAACGGCAGCGGAAAGTCAAATGTCATTGACGCATTATGCTTCGTATTAGGAAAATCTTCCGCAAAGGGTTTGCGCGCAGAAAAATCAGCAAACCTCATCTACAACGGCGGCAAACTCAAGCAGCCTATGAAAGAAGGTGAAGTTTCTATTTATTTTGACAATTCCTCTAAAGTCTTCCCAGTCGATGCCGCAGAAATCAAAGTAACTAGAATCATCAAGGACAACGGTCAATCCGTCTATAAAATCAACGGAAAAAAACATACCCGAAACGAAGTCCTAGACTTCCTCTACTACGCTAAGATTAACCCAGACGGCTATAATATCATCCTGCAAGGAGACATCATCCGATTCGTCGAAATGAGCGGAGAAGACCGACGTCGAATCATCGAACAGATTTCAGATATCTCAGTCTACGAAGACAAAAAACAGAAAGCAATCTTAGAACTTGAAAAAGTAGAACAAAGTTTCAAAGAAGCGCAAATCATTCTCAATGAAAGAAACTCGTATCTGCGAGACCTTTCAAAAGAACGTGAACAAGCACTAGCGTTCAAAGACCTCGACGTCGCAGTAAAACGCGGACGCGCAACGATCCTATCCAAGACCATGGGTGATAAGCAAGGCCAAATTGACAAAATCAACGAAGGCAATGCGTCCACAGTCAAAGCACAACAGGAATTACAGACGCTTATTAACGAACTGCGAAAGGAAATTGCAGAGAAGAAATCGCAAATTGCTCAAATCAACACGCAAATTGAATCTCAAGGCGACAAAGAGCAAGTCGCATTACACAAAAAATTGGAATTGCTCAAAGTCGAAGTCGCTACGGCAAAAAACAGAATACAAGTCATCTCCGACGAAATCACACGAATAAATACCCGAAAAACACAGTTACAAACATCCAGAACTGAGCTTCAGCAAAAAATAAAGCAGCTCAATGAACAAAAGAAGCATCAAGATATATCCATATCGACAAATCAAAAGATGCAAGCTCAGATCAAAGCAAACATCGCAGAGTTCCGAAAGAAGCATAACATGGAACAAGCTGGCGAAGTCGACAAGCAAATTGAAGACCTTGACAAAAAAATCGACGAGCAACAAAAGGAAGTCGACCGACTGCGCGAACAGCAGCAAGATATGCTTCGAACAAAAGATCGTTTAGAATTGCAAATCAAAAACGCCGACGAGAAAATTATGAAGGTCTTAGAAGTCAGTAAAGCTCACAAGACTGAAATTGAAGGCCTCAAACAAAAGCGATTGGAATTCAAAAAAGTCACAGTCGAACTTAGCCAAAAGTTGAATGCAGACGCGTCTATGGTTGCGCAAGTCAGCAACGCACGTTCAAAAATAAACTTCCTAAACGAAGAGTTGGCAAAATTAAACGCCCGACGCGCGTCTATTCAGGAAACTCTCGGCGGATCAATGGCAATTGCCAAAATCATCGAACAAAAGCACAAATTGGGCGGTGTTCACGGCACCATCTCAAGTCTTGGCTCAGTCGAAGGCAAATACGCAAAAGCCCTCGAAGTTGCAGCAGGAAACAAGATCAAAGCCATTGTCGTAGACGATGATGAAGTGGCAGAACGTTGCATCAATTTCCTCAAACAAAATCAATTAGGTGTCGCAACATTCCTTCCTCTTAACAAAATTAAAGGCCAGGCAATAACGGAAAAAGTTCCAAGCGGACCAGGCATCCATGGCTTTGCACTGGACCTCATTACTTTCGATAAAAAATATAGAAACGCATTCTCGCACGTATTCACTAATACTGTTATAGTAGAAGACATCGGCGCAGCACGTAAAGTCGGCATCGGATCATTGAGAATGGTCACTATTGATGGCGACTTGACTGAGTCCAGCGGTGCGATGCAAGGCGGTTTTAGAAAAGGAACAAC
>DATGWN010000080.1:0-9109 GCA_035299465.1 Acidobacteriota bacterium
CTCTTTCACTTTGAAGGTCTTTGAAAGATTGCTAACGCTGATGTAGGCTGAAGACTGGCTGGTTTCATTCGTCTCGCCGACGTTGCTTAATTCGCGGTTCTTTTTGTGCTCTTGTTTTTTCATCAGTATCCTCCGCTGGTGTATCGCTTCATCCCGATGTGAAGCAATGTTTGAGTTATTGCGACTACTGCGACGGTGAATCCGATAAAGACGAACCAGAACGCAGGATTTTGATATGCCATCAGACCGCCATACGTCACGAGTCCGCCCATGAAAACGTACAACGATATGAATTTAGCGACACTTGGAAAAACTGTTGGCGGATAAATGCTTGATGTGATGATGGTATCAAACAATGTGTGACTCACGTGCTGATTGAAGAAAAACGGAGTCAAGCTTGATAATAGGACAACGTGATTAAAGAGAATCCCGCCTATGATTCCTGATACAAAGATAAGAGGATAGTACATCGGGTCATTCCACGCGACGAAAATAATGAGAGTCAACACTTCTCCGAGTGTGTACGTATTTATTCTTGCAAGCAGGATGTGTTTGTATACGCTGATTGGCCGCAGCAACAGATGATCGAATCTTCCATTGAGTATGTACCCTTGCAGTTCTCGCACACCCGAAAAGAAGTTTATGCCAATGACAAAGGTCGCCATGCTAATTGCAAGTCCGACTTTGATGAGTTCGGGCGCAAAACCTCCTAACGAGCCATATTTTACAGCCACCAAATAGATTGGGATAAAAAAAGTCATGTTAGTGACCAGCATCGAAATGCCACCAAAAAGCATTTCTCCACGAAAGGAGATTGCTGCTTGAAACGATGCACGAAGGAATTTCCAGACAACGCTACCCACCGTTCACCTCCAAGTATCTGATTATCCACTTATACAAGAGTGCTGCAATTATTGGGAAGAGTATCAAATATGTCAGCCACAGGTAAGGGTGCGTAATAACGCCAGTTGTCACAAATGTCGCAGGTCCGCCGAACAGATAGTACTGTGGAAGATACGTAATTACGTTGTGTATGGCAAAGGGAAAGAATCCGCCTCCGAGGAAAAACCCAATCATGAAATAGATTCTTGTAAACGATACGATGCGTTCTGTTCTTATCGCCATAATAAGAAAAATCGCAATGGTGAAATAGAAAAATATGATAGTGACAATAGATGCGATCAAAAATCGAGTGAGGATTGCGACGGTGAATTCAGGCATGCCGACTAGAATTGTGTATGCGAGAAATAGCGTCGCACTAATGCCGATAAGTGACCACAGCGCGTCTGCAAAGTTTCTGACACATACATACGAAATTAAATTGAATGGACGAATCAGATAATTTGCGATTCTTCCTTCGACCACGAGATCTTCAAACTCGCGAAAGGGATTTCTGCGGTTGAATGAATTCATTATGCCGATTGTGAATAAATAGTACCAAAATACCTGCGGAGAGTTCAGATACAGGCCAAAGAACAATGCGACTAATCCTTGGATTGCAACGCCAAAAATAGACATCCCAATGTCCACTACGTCAGCTCTTGCTAGAAAGGTCTTACGGATAACGGACAGCCACATACGACGAGAGGGGATGTGCTGAAATTTATAAATAATCTGCCAAAAATGCCGGAAATTCTGCGAATCTGAAGAGATTGCGCATAATTTTATATATCTCAATCCAAAGCCTACTGACATGGCAAAAACAAAAGTAGCAAAATCAGCACCAGACAAAACGCTTGGCATGCTCTCGCACTTGTTAGGTATTTTCACAAATTTTATCGGCGCACTATTAATCTATCTTGTTGCAAAAGATGATTTCTCTAAAGCAAATGCGCGAAACGCATTGAATTTTCAGATCAGCTTAGTGATATATGTGGTTGTCTCGATCTTTTTGATGCTTATTTTAATAGGATTTTTCTTATTGATGGGACTAGGTTTGCTTAACTTGATAACGTCAATCATCGGCGCAATCAAAGCGAACGAAGGAGAAGTCTACGAATATCCGTTGGCGATAAAATTCCTCAAATAAATTTTTCTTAGATTCTAAGCAACTTGTTGGTTTGTGCCTATTTTTGGAACTGGATTTGGCGTCTTATTGAAGTGTTCCCACATACGATTATGGCGTGCAGGAAGGTCGATATATTGTTTTGGCGAGTATCGCGGTACGCCGATTATGTTCTTTTGCGGCGCATGCAGCATCGTGAATGGTTGATCTTCTACGACCGTTTCTAGTACATCTACGTGGCCGTTGGTGTATTTGGATTGTGCGATCAATTTCATATCCAGTGTCTGGATGAGATTGTCAATGAAGAACGGAGACTTATCCTTGCAGAAAATTCCGTAGACGCTGACTGGTTTTGTTCTTGCAAGGCCGTCGTCGTCCATGAAGCGTTCTAACGTAAAAGGACAGCCGATGTCAATGTGACGAAAATCGCGTTCAAGTAGCTGCCAATCGTACACAGATATTTTCCACACTGCTAAGTCTAGGAGCGTGAGATATGCAAGACCTTGATGCACTTCACCGTCTGCAAATCCAAGGACTTGTGCCAATTGGCTTTGTGGGAAAAGCTCGAGCGTCTTTGCATGCTGAATATAATTAGAGTATACATCATGTAGCGGTTGCAACGGATCTGTCATGATTGTTGTGTGGGTAGCGCAGGTTGTTTATAATTCTCATGTTTTTTGACCTATTTTGCGATCGCTGTTATTTATAAAGCTCAAGACGACAGCAACAATACGCATTGCGCGTTTTTCTCATAAACCTTTTAAACGACTCATCGGTTCCCTACCTATGGCAGAATTTTCATTCACTATCAAGAAAATTGACTCGGATTCCCGTGCACGTCGCGGAGAAATCCATACGCGCGCAGGTGTCATCCAAACTCCAGCGTTTGTTCCAGTTGCAACAACAGGCGTTGCAAAAGGATTGGATTCGCGCGATCTGGTTGAAATCGGTTCGCAATGTGCTTTCTGTAACACTTATCATATGCATCTGCGACCAGGCGAAGATGTCGTCAAAAACGCCGGCGGACTTTCAAAATTCATTGCGTATCCACGCCCAATCTTCACAGACAGCGGCGGTTTTCAGGCGTTTTCATTAGGTTTGGGAAAAGAGCATGGCATCGGTAAGGTCGGTTTCTTCCCAGAACAACGAGTCGCAGTTAAAGAGACTACAGTCTTCGCGAATGCAACTGACGAAGGTGTTCATTTCAAATCAATCTATGACGGAACAATGGAGTTTTTGACTCCTGAACGTTCTATGGAAATCCAAGCGGCACTTGGCGCAGACATCATCATGGCGTTTGATGAATGTACATCACCGTTGTCGGACTACGAATACACGAAAAAAGCAGTAGAGCGAACGCACAAATGGGCCGTGCGATGTTTGCAATCTTATGATAAGAATCAAGCATTATATGGCATTATCCAAGGCGGAGAATGGGAAGATTTGCGAATTGAATCTACGAAGTTCATTGTTTCTCAACCGTTTGATGGCATCGCTATCGGCGGCTCGCTTGGAAAAGACAAGAATGATATGAAACGCGTCATGGATTATATTTTCCCGTTGCTTGACAACAGACCACGACACATGCTGGGCATCGGCGGTGTCGACGATATTTTCGAATGTGTTGCACGCGGCATAGATACGATGGACTGCGTGGCGCCTACGAGAAACGGTCGACGTGGAAGTTTGTATATCTGCCCACAGTCTGGCGGAAACGCTGCGAATAAATGGCGCATCAACATCGACGCATCTAAATTCCGCGACGATTTACAGCCTATCGATCCTCAGTGTGACTGCATGGTCTGCAAACAATATTCACGCTCATTTCTCAGACATCTACATAATACTCGAGAATATACATATGCACGACTTGCGGCGTACCACAACGTCTACTTCATCACAAAATTATTCGAGAAAATCAGAACGGCGATTGACAACGGTACATTCGTGCAGCTTAAGAAAGAATGGCTTGGTGAATAAATGGATCTCTTAGAACGAATACAGAAAGTGACTTCAAATTCAGCGCGATTAACCAAATATCACGTCGATCTTCTAACTACGGGTCCTTTTGCGGGTCAGTTTCAGACGCATGGATATTTCATCATTAATGAGAAAAATGTCTCCAGCGGGCCGCTTGTACTTTCACTTTCAGTGCAAGGCTTTTGCGAAAACAATCATCCGCTTACGCTTGCACATGTTCCGCTTTTGTTCACAGAATTCTCGCTACAAATCCGACCCGATATAAACTCTGGCGCGTTTGCGTATGTCAGTTTTTCTAAAGAAGCCGCTGGATGGGCTCCAAAAGAAAACTTTCTTGGTTATTCCAGAACCGGCGTGTCATATGGATTACCACTGAAGCCAACCCTCGAGGATTGGGCGCATTTTCAACCAAAGCAGCAAGTGCATTTCAATGACATTGGTCTGCCGCATCTTCCAAAAATGAAGTTGGGTTTCAACTCGCCTTCAGAAGCAGTAAGTGCATTACACTTGCTGTACGCGTACACAAAATAATCAGAGTCTTTTCTTTATTTCTCGCACTGTGTCGTCGATACTAGACGATCCGTTCAGAACTGTTACGCCAGGCAGTGATTTTTGCGCAAAGACGTATTGTTCCATCTCCTGTCTGCCGACACGTAAGAAGGCATCAATCTTTTCAGGAGTTTCTCTGCCACGCCCGATGCGACGGCGTACTATTTCATTCCAAGAAATGTCGATGTAGAACGTGTGCGAGCACGCATTTCGGATCTGCGGATATGTGAGGAGCAGAAAGCCTTCTAAAACGAGATATTGACTGTCATTGATGGTACGGTCGTAGAGTTTTTTTGTTGCGAAGTCCAATTCTTGAAACGTGGCTCTGCCGTTTTGCTTCCACAAGTTTGCGATATCCGCCAGCTTTTGACCGTCGTAGAGTTGCGGCCGCTCCATAGTGCGAGTGTCGCCAACGTATATCTTTGGAGATCCGAGGATGTATTGATTATCAAGTGAGACGATGTCGCACAGCAATTCTTGCGCTAATCGCTTTGCCACTGTTGTCTTTCCACTACAAGATGGGCCTGCTATGCCGATGATTTGTCTCATTGATGCAGAGATATAACACTGGTATAAAAAGCATTATGTGTTACACTTTTTAAGCGCACTATTGGAGTTTTTTGTTAATCACTTTTTGAATATCTGCCCATACGTTTTCAATCGATTTCTCGCCGTTAACGATGTAGAGAAGATGCTTTTTCCCATAGAAAGAGATGAGTGGTTCTGTCATGGTGTGATACACTTTGAGGCGTTCTTTGACGACGTTTGGTTTGTCGTCTTCGCGCTGAAATACATGGCCACCGTTTTTTTTAACGTAAGTCTCTGCCTCGGACTTACTAGTGAATGTGTGTTGTTCGTGATTAAGTTCGACCATGAACCTAGAACTGATTCGTTTGATGACTTCCTCTTCGCTGACTTGGATATCAAGGACTGCGTGTATTGGAATAAGTGATTCGATTGCGTGCGCTTGCGTCAGTGTGCGCGGAAATCCGTCGAATAACACGCCGTTGTGAGATGACTGCAATTTCTTTTGTACTAGGGAAAGCACGGTCGCGTCGTCAAGGAAGTGTCCTTGTGCGCTGAGTTCCTTGGCTTTAATACCGATAGCAGAATTTGCTTGAATCTCTTCGCGAATAAGATTACCAGTTGAAACGTATGTGAGACCAAATTTCTCGCAGATGCGTTCTGCTTGCGTGCCTTTGCCACAGCCTGGCGGTCCAATTAGAACTAAATTTACGTGCCTCTTTTTCATCTAGGACAATTTTGCGTCGAGGGATTTATAATTATTGTGATTGTCGACCGCAGCGTTAAATGCCGTCCGTCCAAGGCGTACGTATTCGTCCTGCAGTTTCTCAATGCCGCTGCGTAGGCATCCTTCGAATTGTATATGAAGGTCATCTGCATATCGTATATTTGCGTCTGTGACTGCAAGGGCATGGATTAACTCATCAACGGATAGTATGTGTTCGATCTGCGGCGCATTGAACCATTTTGCGTAGTAGGAATCCGTTGGCGTTTGGATTGTCCCATTATTGATATGCAGAATCCCTCTTTGCGGCGCAAAATAACTAGAAAAGACCTGTTGTGACATTGTTGGAAGTTTTTTGAATTGTCGAGATCCGTATCCACCTCGAAACATCGGTTCCCAATAATATGGAAACGCAGCAAGATATGAGAATTGCTCACGCAGATTATAGTCCGGCGCGACGGCACCGACGAGCCACTGGCCTCGTTTGATTGTAATTGCAAACATCTGAAAGAATCCGTCGTCCGGTGTGGCTTTTTCAAACGCGTCGCATCTGTTAACGAGTACTTTACGCATATGCAAATGAGAACGACTCAAATGTATTGCCATTCTGGCGATCGCTTGGTACGCTGTCTGTGATTCTGACATGGTTTTAGTGGAGAACAAAAAACAATATATAAAATTTAGTAATTGGCATGCAGCCGTTCTTAAGGGGTATGCATTTTTTAGCGACTCCTCGCCTTTTATCTTAAGAATATCTTTCTTCTAAGAACGCATTTCCACGATTATGATATCCGCGCACTTCCCAATATCCGGGCTTGTCTTCTTTTGAAAATTCGAGACGATTTAGGAATTTACTAGTCTTCCAGGCATACAGATGCGGGATGATGAGTCTGACGTAACCGTGTTCTTGCGGAATTGGTTTTCCATCTAATTCGTAGACGAGAAACACGTCGTCACGCTCTACATCTTCACGCGGGACGTTAGTCGTGTAATTATCAAGACCATATTGGATGAGATGGTTCCAGGATTTTTTCGGTTTTACTTTCGCGAGAATTCTCTTGAGTGCGACACCCTTCCAATTGACGTCGTATTTTGACCAGCTTGTGACACAGTGAAAGTCTGCTATGAAGGTCTCGTCGCCTAGTTTTTTTAGTTGATCGAGTGTAAACGACTGCGGATGCTCCACTTCTCCGTCGATGAAAAGCTTCCAACTCGCCATATCCATTTGCGGTTTGAACCCGAGGTCAAGAACTGGAAAGCCAGCTGTCAGTCGCTGACCTGCAGGGAGCCGAGAGTCGGTTGATACGCTTTTTCCTTTTTTCTTGAAAAAGTCCAGCATCTTAATTTTTGCATCTTCTTTCATTTTACTTCGCTTATAGTCATCGCATCGTCGATTTCAACGAGTGTGGTGGTGACTTTCTTGTTCTGTTGAATCTCTTTGAGGAAGTCTGCGCATTTCTCATTCGTGACATTGTCGGCAACAATGATTGCGCCTTTCTTGGCAAGTTTGAGACAGAACGGTAATGCTTCTAAGTATTTTCGTTTCATAAAGTCAATGAAAATGAAATCAAATGATTCTGCGTCGGTGAGTACGAGTTCTTCGAGCGCTTCTATGCCGTCACCAGTTATCACTCGTGCGTCTACTTGGAATCGGTCAAATAATTCGAATGCTTCTTGTTGCGTTTTCTCATCGGAATCTATGGTGACTATTGCGCCGCCTGCCGCTGTGAGAACTGTTGCGCTTACGCCATTTGCCGTACCTAATTCTAAAATCTTTGCTGGCTTTTTTTTCTTAACTAAGTCTAAAAGAAACGCCGCCTTCGCATCCGTAATAATCGGTATCTTTCTCTGGCGGGATTTCTCCATTACATCCGACAATTGTTTGAGTGATTCTAGCATACGTATCAACTCTATGGATAGTCGACTTCTCTTTAAAAGTGCTGTTGCTCAAAACATAATCAAGATACGGCATTTGTTATATTCTATTGCCTAGATGTAAATACTGATTCTCGTGATCCAAGATCAGAGACTTGCGACCTGGCTTATACTGCATCAACTCAATTCCTGTATCTTTGCAAAGTCGTTCGGCTACTTTGTAATTGTTGTCCAACGGCGGGTCGAGTCGGTAAACGACTTTTGCGACGCCACGTGTGATGAGTTTGTGCACGGTGAGATTGTCTGGGAACTCGTTGGTGTACAAGATCGAACCTTTGACGTTGTGCGGAGCGTTGACTATGCAATTTCGTGGCGCAGGGATGATGTAATAGCCGCGTAACTTTGTGTCGAACCAATCGAATTTCCAATCTTGCATGCCGCGAGATAGACCGTTGTAGCCGACCCCGATTATTCTGTTCTTGCCGTAAAGACCGTTTTCATCACCGGATATGAGAACTGCCCCACTTTGCAGATTTGGGTCTTTGCTGCGTTGCGCGATATACAGTGCGACTGCCATATATGCGTCGTCCCATCCAAGAACGTCTTGTCTTTTCTTTGTGAGGTCAGGCGTCGGTTTTGGCGGGGCTTTATCCAATCGAGTAATGGAGCCAGAGGTAAGATCGAGCGAGACGGCAACGGAACGTAGCGACGGGTTTGTCGTTTGTACGCCAGCAGCACGCAATTGTTCATGTGATGCACGTATTGAGGCTTCGTCTGACGTTACGTAGGGTACTCGATACACGACGCGCTTGATTCCGCGCTGAGCGATTTCCTGCGCGCACTGATGACATGGATGGTGTGTGACGTACATTGTACCGCCTTTCGCGTCACCGAATGAATTTTCTAGACCATTGACTTCGCCGTGCATGATATACGGATATTTCTCAGGTCTGCTCCACGGATAGACGTCATCACTGCAGCCTTTGGGAAAGCCGTTATAACCCATACCGATGACTCTCATTTGATCGTTGAGAAGAACAGAGCCTACTTGAATCGAGGAATCTTTGCTGCGGCCAGAAAGAATTGTTGCCATGCCGATGATTGCTTCGTCCCAAGTAAGAGAATCGCGTTTATTGTTTATTGGTGCTTGGAATAGTTTACGGAGTTCAAGGACCTCTGCGTGCGTAGCAATGTTTTCAACGTAATCGTCGAGAACTTTACCACCCTGCGCAGAAGCTTCCTTGAACGATGTAACCATACCCTTAACCCCGGTTCTCATGTTCGTTTCCCGTTTATATTTATTACTCTTTCACAGTAGTCATTTAAGAACGCAAGAGGGAAGTTTACGGAATATGTTCGGTTTTATTGGAAGATATGCAATTTGTAAAAATAAAGTATGTGGATCTAGATATGGTGCATACGATACTCAACTTGGGCTATGCGCTGCTCAA
>DATGWN010000081.1:0-4323 GCA_035299465.1 Acidobacteriota bacterium
AGTTCACGACGCTGGAAAAAGAAAGGTCAAATGCGCTGGAAATGGCAAAAGAAACGAATTCGCCGAGAAAAGCGCAGACGTAATAGAGTATAAACTCTTATTCTTTTTCTGATTTTTTTATACAAATTTTTTTAAAGACTCCCGTATCCTTCTGATATATGGTTACTCCGTTGAGTGTATTGAAGCGAAACAAACGTAATCTAAATGCTGATATTCTACGCGAATTGCACGCAAGCAAGGCATATTGCACGCGACTGACAAATGAGTATGGTACTTGGGATGTTATGCTTGAGGAAGTACGCGTGTCGTCATTCTTGCGATTTAGTATCACAGTAATTGGGTACATCAAAGACAAACTTCATTTTATCAGAAAAAAGCAACTTCTAAAATTGACATTTGAAACTGGAAGCATCTGCCGCATCACAATGTATAATGGCAATATTCGTGTGATTGATTTGGGAAATTCCCTTGTTTATGCGCATATTCGCGATGAAGTCTGCGCACAAATTCGAGAAGCATTGATTGAGTCCTTCCACTCACCTTATTCAGTATCTGTTCTTCTTGGATATAATAAAGAGTAAAGTCTAGAAATTCCAGCGTAATCTGTAAATAATAATTTCGAAAAAACTTATTCAATCATGCAGGACTCAAACCATTCCGTATGATACAGTTTGTTAGGAATCTTGTTTATGCTTTCCTTTGTGCCTTGAATCTGATAAACGATAGAAAGACGATTCTCTTTTTTGTCGACGTGAATACTGATGAGGTGACATTTTGACGCGTCTTCAAGCAACGTCGTACGCACTTCTTTCTCGTTGACGATCTGATTCGTCTTTATAGTCAATTTCTTTCTATACGAGCCGATACCGTGTCGCTCAAGATATCCGTCGATGAGAATAATAATCCAAATAATTGCATAAATGACAGCACCGATAAGATACTGATGCAAGCCGACGACTACGCCAAAGATGGCGAACGCCCAAATTGCTGCAGCAGTGGTGAAACCGAATGTCTTGTCTTGCTGTTTCATAAGTGCGCCAGCACCTAGGAAACCTATACCGGTGACGATTGAACCAACTATTGTCAATGGTGCGTCTGGTGCAACGATGCTTGCCGCTACTGTGAGCGCACATGAGCCTGTAGCTACGAATGTATATGTACCAAAGCCAATCGGCTTGTGCTCTTTTTGTCTTTGGATGCCAAAGAATAGAGAAGTGGCAAGTACTGCAAATATACGCACGACGACAGAGATTATGTCAGTGTTTGTCAAGATTGTGTGGAACATTTTCTGTAGATTTGATTTTATTGATGAACTCTTTATAAAAAATATGGTTGTGCAGACCATGTGTTGCGGTGTGCGTGGCGGCGGCTTCCATTGGCGGAAGATATTGTGTTAGTGTGGCACACCATTCGCAAACATTTTAATAGGAGATATCGCTTAAACGCCCTTGATGAAAAAAGACAATTTCGTATTCCTTAACCTTGGAGACTCGTCAGCTACTGAAGTCACACAGGCAATTTCAAGTAAAACTGGGCAGAGGATCATCGAATATCTCAAAGACAAGAGTGCTACTGAAACGCAGATTGCTGCGGATTTGAGCATTCCTGGATCAACTGTACACTATAATATAGCGCAGCTTGTGAAGGCAGGCATTGTCGTTGCAGAAGAATACCACTACTCCGCAAAGGGTCGAGAAGTCAACCATTACAAACTTACAGAGAAATTTATCGTCATCATTCCAGCAAAGACTCCTGCAAGCGAGCAACTTATGCGCGCACTTGTTCCGGCAACGTTACTTGCGCTTTGGGGTACGGCGTTTGTGACATATATAACACGAACGTTAAGCGCGCCTGCGCAAATCGCGCCAATGGCTTTGAAAACTGCAGGTGAAGAAGCGGCTTCTGCGTCGCTAAGTATGATGGCGGATGTAGGCCAGACGGCAGCGGTTGCGCACCCACCATATGCACTTTGGTTTATCATCACAAGCATCATTCTCATCGCGATGTATCTTGTCGTCGAGCGTCTTCGAATCAAGTCACAAAGATGATGATACTTCAAGGCAAATTGAAGTCTTAAAACAGTATATAAATGTCCCAAACTATACAGTTTCAATGAGGTACAAAACCATGAATAAAAATATACCATTTATTGCAGTGGGCGTGTTTGTGCTCTTGTTCCTAAGCGCTTGTGGCGTTCAGACGAACAACGAAGTATACACATTCCCAACTAGCTCTGGCGAGCAGTTTTCGGCGCAGACTTTTGAGTCGAACGACCAGTATCTAGCATTTGTCAGAGAATTTAGCACACCAGACTATTACGGATCCAACTACTTATACAAGGGCGGCGTTGCAATGGATGTCG
Organism: Acidobacteriota bacterium; assembly: GCA_035299465.1. Classification (GTDB taxonomy): domain Archaea; phylum Nanobdellota; class Nanobdellia; order Woesearchaeales; family DATGWN01; genus DATGWN01. The sequence continues at coordinate 2,363 of DATGWN010000081.1, forward strand.
CAATCTCGGCAGTAGCACCTTCGGCAGCTGTTGCGGAATCTGACGGTTCAGGATCAGCACGAGCACCATCGTACTCAGGCACAAATGTCCAAGAAGTCGGCATCGACGAAATGGATATCATCAAGACGGACGGTACATACATCTATACTATCTCCAAAGGACAGCTTTTCACAATCCTCGCATATCCTGCGGATGAAGCAAAGATCCTTTCGCGAATTCCACTTTCAGACAATTTGAACATGAATGGTCTTTTCATCGAGAAGACTGACGAAGGCAAAGATGTACTCGTCGCATTCGGTTCATCATACAACTATGGCAGATTCTGGTCAAGAAACGACAAGACTAAGTCATTTGTGTATGTCTACGACATGTCTGACAAAGAAAGTCCAAAAATGATCCACAACATAACTGTTGACGGTTATTCAGTGGACGCACGATTGAAAGACGGCATCGTTTATTTCATCACGAACCTTGCTCCGACTGTAGAATATCCTTATCCAATTATGATGCGTGACGGTGTACAGACGAGTATGCCAGTCGACAAAATCGCATTCTTCCCAGTGCCATATCAATCACCTTCGCTTATCAGCGTGCACTCAATCAATGTGCGCGACGAAGCATTGCCTATGGAAACGACTTCAATCGTCGTTGATGCAAGTCAGACTCATTACATGTCAGACAACAACATCTATTTCACGTACACCGAATATGTGAATGAATGGGAAATCGAACAAAAGATCAGAGAAGATCTTGCTCAGAAATATTTGACTGAGAACGATACTGCTTTGATTGAAAAAATCAACGGAATCAGTTCAGACATCCTCAATACTTATGAAAAGAAGCAAAAAGTCCTTCAAGTTATCGAAGAGGGACTTGCAACGCTTTCAGAAGATGAGTATGATGAATTCGTCGACGATATCGACGCAAAACTCAAATCAGAGCTTGACAAATTCGACGAACGACAGTACACGGTCATCAATAGACTTTCTATCGACGGCATGACTGTCACAAGCGAAGCGAATGGAAAAGTCCCTGGTTCATTGACAAATCAATTCGCACTCAGTGAAAAAGACGGCTATCTACGCGTTGCAACTACAATGCAAAGTGTATGGGACAGATGGAGCCAGCAAAGCTCAGAAATGTCAAACAGCGTCTACGTACTTGACGAGGATTTGAAGATTCAAGGTTCATTGACAGGTCTTGCACCAAATGAAAACATCTACTCTACTCGATTTATCGACGATAGATTGTACATGGTGACGTTCAGACAAATGGATCCGTTCTTCGTGATCGATCTTTCAAATCCACAATCACCGCAAGTCCTTGGCGAATTGAAGATACCTGGTTTCTCCAGATATCTACACCCATACGATGAGAATACAGTCATCGGTATCGGTCAAGATGCAAGCGACACAGGCCGTGTGAAGGGTCTAAAGATCTCATTGTTTGACGTAACAGACGTTGAAAATCCAGTTGAGATCGCTAAGTACACGGACAAGGACCAAAGCGCGTATTCACAAGCGTTCTGGGAACACAAGGCATTCCTCTTCGACAAAGATAAGGAATTGCTCGTTATCCCTGCGCAGAACTACGACTACGAAGATCCGTCCGACAGTTACAACGGCGCTCTTGTCTTTAAGATAAACAAAGACGAGATCAAGCTTCGAGGACTCATCGACCACTCCACGGGTATGGACTCATACTACTTCTGGGGTTCATCGGTTGAAAGAAGTCTTTACATCGAAGACGCGTTGTACACTAAATCACAGGCTTTAATCCGCATCAACGCAATTGATGATCTGCACTCAGTGTTGAACATCACATTGCCAGACAAGAGCGGCGAGCTTTTGAAATACTAAATTTTTTTTCGTTATTTTTTTAAATTCTTTTATCTCACATACTTTGATGAAAGCAATTATCGCAGCGTTACTGATATTGGCACTTGTACTGACTGGTTGCAG
>DATGWN010000082.1:0-2941 GCA_035299465.1 Acidobacteriota bacterium
GTTGCACCGAATGAGTTGATGTAATCTGCAACTTGGGTGCCCGCGTCTTCAAATAAATTTCCGGTATTATTATTGTATGCGAGAGTTGGCAAAAGAGCTGTATTCGATGCCGTGCACGTTACGTCTAATGTAATGACGCCCGCACCCGTTTCGGAACCGCCGGTTATCGCGGTACAGCCTGAGCCGACGGTAAATCCTGTTCCGTCAAATGTTCCTGAGTTATCGAGGTCGCTTCCAAACGTGACCACCAATTGATCGATTGTTCCGTCATTGTTGCTGTCTTTTGTAACGATTGATGTCAAAGATGGATTCGCTGCGAATACAAACCAGGCGAGCACTGTGGCGAACAACAAGAATGCTGTTGTAAAAAGTATTACATTAAATGCTCTGCCAGATTTGTTTTCCATAGTTTAGATACCTCTTTGAGTATAATTAGATAGAGAAGGCATGTAAGAAGATATTGCTGCAAACAGTAATATCATAATATTTTAACCTCTCCCATCTTTTTTTTCGATTAAGCCGTATTTAAAGGTTTCCCCTGAATCGTCGTGAGATTGTAGAGTGCATATTTTTAGTTATATTCTGAGTTGTTTTTTTCAATATGCTCACTAGATTCGTAATTTTTGTTTATTGATATGAAAAATAAGGCAAATAATGAGAAATTGCACGACGGCCATTTTTATTTGCAAATGGTATTTCTATCAAACAGTAATGTTTAAATGTATCCTCAAGTTCTCCTTTTTTATGCACGTACTTGTTACTGGTGGCGCTGGCTTTATCGGCAGTGCATTGACTCGAAGATTGCTTGATCGCGGGGATTCTGTCACTATTATAGATAATATGAATTCTTATTATACTCCTTTTCTCAAATATTCTCGATTGGCACATTTGACAGAAGGCGCTCGTCCAATTATTGGGGATTTTGCGGAGTCTGCTGTTGTAGAGAAAGCATTTGACAAACCAGTCGATGTTATCGCTCATATCGGCGCGCAGGCGGGTGTGCGATATAGTCTTGAAAATCCTGCTGCATACACTCGCTCTAATTTAGAAGGAACTGTCACGTTATTAGAAGCGGCGCGCAAACACCAAGTCAAGAATTTTGTTTTTGCATCAAGTTCATCCGTATATGGGGAAACAGGGGACGTTCCGTTTAGGGAAACGGCCCGCGTTGACAAGCCTGAATCATATTATGCTGCGACGAAGAAAGCTGGCGAAGAAATTTTACATTCCTATCATAAGAATTATGGATTGAATTGCACGGCACTTCGATTTTTCACAGTCTACGGTCCTTGGGGTCGCCCAGATATGGCACCGATGCTCTTTGCAAAAAAAATCATAGATGATGGCACGATTGACGTCTTCAATAACGGAAATATGAGTCGTGACTTTACGTATGTAGATGATATCGTGACGGGTGTCGTCGCTGCAATCGATAAACCGCAACCGTACGAGATTGTCAACATTGGTCGTGGTCAGCCGGTCAATCTTCTTGACTTTGTCAAAACAATGGAGAGTGCTTTTGGCAAAGAAGTAAAAAAGAATTATCTGCCTATGCAAAAAGGCGACGTGACGCAAACTTTTTCTGATACTACTAAGGCAAAGATGTTATACGGATACGAGCCAAAAGTTTCTTTGCAAGAAGGTATTGGAAAGTTTGCCGAATGGTACAAGAAATACTATAAGTAATGCTCTCGGTAATTTTCGATTTTTTGCGAAATTTTCTGTTTATGATTTTTGCCGTAGCTGTTTGTCATTCAACGGCGTGTTTTAAAAGAAACCTTTATAAATGAACTTGCGAGCAAAGTCGTCTGGGGTATGGAAACGGATTGGTATAAAAAAGAGGATCACGTTATTCTCTCTGAGTTAGGAAGTGATCGTAAAAGGGGTCTGTCTTCTGAGAAAGCCGCTGCTGCAAAAAGCAAGTATGGTCTGAACACTGTGGTGGGAGATAATTCTTCTACTGCGTGGAATATATTCAAGCGCCAATTCGAAAATTCAATTGTCTACATCCTCGTCTTTGCGGCAACGATTTCTGTTATGATTGGTAAGAAAACGGAATATCTTGTCATCATGTGCATTGTCGGTTTCATTGTATTTCTCAGTTTTATCGAGGAGTACAAAGCGAGCAAAGATATGCAGTCGCTTCGCAAACTTGCGCCCAAAAAAGCGCGTGTCATCCGCGACGGTTTACAACAGGAAATTCTTGCAATTGATTTGGTGCCGGGCGACATTCTAGTGCTTAGAAAAGGAGATATCGTTGGGGCCGATGCACGTTTACTTGAAGTGCAAGATATGTCTATCGATGAATCGACTTTAACCGGTGAATCATATGCTGTCTCAAAAGAGACGAAAGCAATTTCTAAAACAGTTCCGCTTGCGCAGCGGACAAATATGGTTTTTTCTTCTACTCATATTTCTCGCGGTAATGGGTTGGCTGTTGTCGTGGGCACGGGCGCACAGACTGAAATCGGTCTTATTACAACGCTTGTCAAGGATATTAAGGAAGAGGAGACTCCACTTCAGAAACGTCTTGACAAATTAAGTCTTCAAGTTTCATTATGGACTATTGTTGTTTCTGTTATCATTGTCATTATCGGTGTTATCAAAGGAGAACCAATCGGCGAGATGGCGCTGCTTGCAATCGCGGTTGCCGTTGCGGGTATTCCTGAAAGTCTGCCGACTGTTGTCGTAGTCTGTCTTGCTTTGGGCATGAAACGTATGGCAAAAAGCGGTGCTATCGTAAAGCGACTGGCCGCCGTCGAGACTTTAGGTACGTGTACTGTCATTTGCACAGACAAGACTGGAACATTGACTCAAAATCACATGACTGTTGAGCGCCTTATCTTGCCCAGCGATGTTGTGCGCGTAACTGCCGATCCTGAAAATCCACAAGCGGTTTTTCTCAAGAACGATTCTGTTATCGATCATACTGAAGATAAAG
>DATGWN010000083.1:0-15424 GCA_035299465.1 Acidobacteriota bacterium
TCCTTCATGGAAAAAGCAAAGTTCTGGTCAGCGGTAAATCTGTCGGTGAACTTATCGGCGCAGGCGACGTAGCAGTAATCCGTGACGTCCACAACATCAACAAATTCAAGAAAGGACAAGTGCTCGTCACTGATATGACGGACCCAGACTGGGAACCGATCATGAAGATTGCAGCAGCAATCGTCACAAACCGCGGCGGACGTACATGTCACGCAGCAATAATCTCAAGAGAATTAGGTATCCCGTGCGTCGTAGGTACACACGAAGGAACTGAGAAACTTGTTGATGGTCAGATGGTCACGGTCGACTGTTCGCAAGGAGACGACGGCTATATCTTTGAAGGCAAACTCGAATTCGAAAAAACAATCACAGATCTAGGGCAATTGGCTCGACCAAAGACTAAGATCATGATGAACTTAGGTAACCCTGAGCAAGCATTCGAACAAAGTTTCATCCCAAACGACGGTGTCGGACTTGCACGTGAAGAATTCATCATCAACAGCTCAATCAAGATTCACCCACTTGCACTGATGAACTATAATTCGCTCACAGACGGCGACGTGAAATCACAGATTGATAAATTGACGATTGGCTACACAGACAAGACTCAATATTTCGTGGACAAATTAGCAGAAGGCGTCGGCCGCATCTGTGCAGCTTTCTATCCAAAACCAGTCATCCTGCGATTCTCAGACTTCAAAACAAATGAATACGCAAACTTGATTGGCGGAAAACCGTACGAACCGCGAGAAGACAACCCGATGATCGGTTGGAGAGGCGCATCTAGATACTACGATCCAAAATACAAAGCTGCATTTGGCCTTGAGTGCATGGCAGTAAAGAAAGTACGACAAGTCATGGGATTGAAAAACCTCAAAGTCATGGTTCCATTCTGTCGAACAATCACTGAAGCCAAAAAATGTATCGCAGTAATGAATGAATACGGTCTCAAACAAGGCGAAGACGGATTCCAAGTAATGGGTATGTGTGAAATTCCTTCAAACGTTATCCTTGCAGATGAATTCCTCGAAGTATGGGACGGATTTAGCCTCGGTACGAACGACCTGACACAATTAACACTCGGTGTTGACCGTGACAGTGAACTTGTCGCACACGTCTATGACGAACGAAACGAAGCCGTCAAAAAGCTCGTAAAGCAAGTCATCGAAGTTGCCGTGCGCAAAGGCAAGTACATCGGTATTTGCGGACAAGCGCCATCCGACTATATTGAGTTCGCAGAATTCGTAGTCGAATGCGGAATCCAAACGATGTCCCTCAACCCTGATACTGTTATCAAAACAACAGCAAAGATTGCTGAAGTCGAGAAGCGAATCAGAAAATAATTTTTCTTCCTTTTCTTTAGTTTCTTTTAAAATACGCAAATTCTCGTCGACAAAAAATTACCAACATTTTTAAGCCTCAAATAAAAGTATCCATCACAGGTAACTCCATGAATACACAAGACGCAAAGGCGTGGAGCAATTCTGTATATACTGAATTCACCAACTTGATGGCAGTCTCTAAGGCCCAAACCCAAATAAAACAACATCCAGTCAGCGGCGGATGGGAGTTCATGTTGCTAGAGCGCGAAAGTGCAACGCACCACACCCCAATCGCGAAAATGGTTTTCACATTCAAAGGATCAATCGAATCATTAGAACCAGACCATTGTCATATAGACGTCTTTGGTGATCGAAAAATAATTGATAAAGCCGAGTCAGCAGTCCAAAAACTCGCCCAAAACCATCCACATCTGCATACGCAAATAGCATATCATTTCTAATACCATTAAAAGAACCATCAACTGAAAAAATGCGTCAGAAAGTTTATAAATAATCTCGTCGAAAAAGCACTAAAAAGAGGTAGATACATTTGATACGAGTCGCAATTAATGGTTTTGGCCGAATCGGCCGCATGGTTTTTAGAGCAATGCTCAATGATCCGCAAATAGAAGTCGTTGCAATCAACGATTTGACGGACACAAAGACCCTAGCACATCTTCTCAAATATGATTCAGTACATAGAAAACTGGACGCTGCAATCTCCTGTTCTCCGACAACGCTTTCAGTCAACGGAAAGGAAATCAAAGTATTCGCGCAGCGCGATCCGTTGCAGTTACCATGGAAACAGCTCGATATCGACGTTGTTGTGGAATCAACAGGAAGGTTCACCAAGCGTGTCGATGCAAGTAAACACCTTCAAGCCGGCGCAAAAAAAATCCTTATCTCAGCTCCATCATCTGACGCCGACATCACAATCGTCAAAGGCGTCAATGAGCACATGTATATCAAAGACAAGCATCACATCGTAAATAACGCAAGTTGTACGACGAACTGCCTTGCACCTATAGTAAAAGTCTTAGAAGACAACTATGGAATCGTACACGGATTCATGACGACGGTGCACTCCTACACAGCGGATCAGAATCTGGTCGACGCGCCACACTCCGACTTACGAAGAGCACGAAGCGCAGCGCTCAATCTTGTTCCGACAACGACTGGAGCGGCAAAAGCTGTTGCAGAGGTCATCCCTGCACTCAAGGGTAAGCTTGACGGCATCTCAATTCGCGTTCCAACGCCAGACGGATCCTTCACTGACTTCGTATGCGTTCTCAAAAAAGCAGTAACAAAAGACCAAGTCAACTGGCTGTTTAGCGAAGTTGCAAAATACCACCTCAAAGGCATTATCGAGTATTCAGACGAACCACTCGTTTCCGTAGACATTATCCACAACGCAGCTTCTAGCATATTTGACGCAGGCTGCACCAATGTCATCGACGGTACGCTGCTCAAGATCGGCGCATGGTACGATAACGAATGGGGCTACTCAAACCGTATGGTAGACGTCATCAAAGTGATGATGAAATAGCTTCTTTTTCTTTTTTCTAATTGTAAACCCAAGAGTGGCAAAAGAATAATTTTAAATACTAGTATACACTTTCGTATACTCCTCACATGAATAAAATAACTATTCTAGAGGTGTACTGTGAAGAAAATTTGTGTAATTAATCAGAAAGGCGGTGTTGGTAAAACGACAGTCGTAGTTAATGTTGCAGCAGGCCTCGCGCGTGCTGGTAAGAAAGTCTTGCTCGTTGATTTGGATCCGCAAGGTAACCTTGAAACATGCTTCCCACTCATTGGAGACAAGAAGACAATCTCAGATTTATTGTTTGACGGTGCAGAAGTCGAAGAATGCATCCACCACATCGCAGTCAATCTCGATATCATCGCATCAGATGAAAGACTCACAAAAGGCGAAATCGGACTTGCTGGTAAAGCCGGCAAGGAATACGTCCTCACACAAAAACTTGAGCACATCGAAGACTATGACTATATTATAATAGACTGTTCTCCCTCATTTGGCGTATTAAATCAAAACGCACTCTTGTTCTGTGAAGAAGCATACATCCCAGTATCGACAGATGTCCTAGGCGTAGATGCGTTGCACAAAATCACAAAGAATATTGACGCATTCAACGAACAACATGCCCACACATTAGAAATCACTCGAGTAATCCCGACAATGTACGATAAACGTAACAAAATTCGCCGAGAATGCCTCAAAGAGATCCAGAACCACTATTACGAAAAGGTCGCAAATCCAATCAATATGAACATCAAGTTGATTGAAGCATCCAAAGCGAAGAGATCGATTTTCTCCTACGCACCTTCTAACCGCGGTACAATTGATTTCAAAGATTTAGTGAAGTCAATCTTACGCGATGACAAGGAATCTAAGCCAACATTTGACGTTGACATCCAAGAAGGAAAAGCGTCGGTGCGGCCCTAGATAGCTAATTATTTTTTCTTTTTATCGTGCTGTTTCTCGTCGGTAATACAAAAGTATATAAAGACATATTCATTTATTCTGAATAACCGAATAAGTCAAATTATTCGGCGCCTCATACAAAAGTTGTTGTGTGAAAACGGCTAGTGGATGCTGGTCGTTTTCATACTTCAATTTTTTCTAACACTCGTTCAAGAAAGCCTTTTTAAATAGAGTCAATCTCCCAAATCGTAATTGGAAGGACAGGAAACTGACGGTGATGTCGCAAGACATTGCTGAGGAAAGTCCACCCACTACAAAGAACAGTACTGGACGCAAGTCCAGGCGGGGAAATCCTGCGGCTCCAGAACAGAAACGAGACCACTGCGTTGCGCTATGAAGTAGCGAAGTCGTCGGCAACGATGACGAGCTGACCTGCCGAGCATGCAACGATAGATTGGATGAAACGACTGCCCTACTGAGTGCAAGTCCAAACCGGACGCGTTAGTTGGATGTTTCCAGCGCTTGTTTGTGGCAACACGAAAGCGAACAAAAGGTGGCTTACGTCCTTCCATTTTTTTCTTAGAAATTATTTGTAGACAAACCGCAGAGCAAATAGACAAGTGAGTCCCATATACACTTCTCGTACTTCTTCGCACTCAAATAGAGGACTTGCAAGCGATTTCACAGACATCGGCTGGTTCGTCAGAATAGTTATAGAACCGCTTTTCTTGAGGACTTCCTTTGCGCGATGAAATAATTGTCGATATAATTTGTCTATGCCAGCAGGATCCATAGATGACGAGTATTGTGGCGGCGCCGTAATAATTCTATCTACTTCGTCACCGACTTTCAAATCGATCCAATCGACTTCAACGCGCGCGTAATGTGCAAACTTCAAAACGCCAGCAATTTTTGCGTTCTTTTTTGCAGAATCGACATTTTTTCCAAGTATATCATATGCCAAAATTCTTGGCGAAGACTCAGCATCGACTTCATCCTTATCAAGTGCAGCAAGCTTTTTTTGGATTACAGATTCATCATAGATAGTATTGAATTGTGATTTGCGATAAAAATGCGGACTTTTATGCGCGGCAGCTAAACTTGCCTCGATTGCAATTGTCCCACTCCCGCTGAAGGGATCCAAAATCACATGCTTCGGCTTTGCACCGGCAAACCAGTACAAGGACGCAGCAACGGTCGCTCGAAGTGCAGTCGCATTCACAAAGATTCTGTATTCACGTTTGCTCAAATTCTCGGTTGCCGCATCAATCATCGTATGCCAATGATCACCGATGGCATACACGCACATCTGCACTTCAGGTTTTTTTACGTCGACAATCGTGCTAGGTACAGCGAGTTTCACCAAAGAACCAAGCTTAGATGCCATTTCATGCCCATCCCCGATGACACCGTCTTTGATATGGTCTTTAATGACAATCTTAAATCGTTTTTTCTCAATCAATGTTTTGACTTCAGAAGTGAGATATGTACCATAAGTGGTAAGGATGTCAGTCTCGTATGGACATGATCCCATATGGATTCCGACCTTGACTGCAGTTTGCATAGAATACGCCAGATGCGTCGCATCCAGTTCATCTACATCCTGTATCACGAAGCACGACAAGTACTCGACAATTTTTTTCTTGCCGATCAATGAAAGCGCCTCCTGTGAGCTTTCTTTTTCAAATCCTCTGTCACAAATGACTAAGACATCCATGTTATCGACGAGGAAATCGTGTGTTTATATGTCTTCTCTTTTCAAAATTGATTTTTTCATACAAAAAAGTATTTAAACAAATGAAACGTTATTTTTGTACATGAGTGAACAACCGACGAACAATGCAGCACCATCCAACGAAGGAATGGGCGAAGTGGAAATTATCCACGGCGAAACATGTCCTATCTGCAACAAAAAAACGTTGACACTCATGGATTCAACACGAGAAATTCCATTCTTCGGACTTGTACATCTCTTTTCAATGACATGCTCCAATCAAGATTGCAAATATCACAAAGCAGACGTAGAACCTGCTGAAGAACGAGAACCGTGCAGCATCACATTCACTATTTCTAGCGAAGCCGACATGAACGTTCGTGTCGTCAAAAGCGCTGGCGCAACTGTCAAACTACCAAGAATATTGACAATGGAATCAAGCGAACTATCCAACGGTTACATCTCCAATATCGAAGGGTTGCTAAATCGTGCGAAGAAAGTGCTTGAAGAAGTCAGAGACACTGCCGAAGACGATGACGATAGAAGAAAAGCAAAGAATCTTCTTAAAAAAATCCAAGACATCATGTGGGGCAGAGAAGAATTGACTATCACGATTGAGGACCCAACAGGCTGTTCAGCAATCATCAGCGATAAAGCTGTCGTTAAGAAAATGGCCAAGAAGAAAGTAAAGGCTGAATAAGCGTACTTTTATAAAATATAATTGAATATCTCACCTTATGTCCTTTTTTGCAAAAGTAAAATCAGTACTGCCGCTAAATTTCAGATCCAGGGCAACTTACAAAATTCTTAGTACATATCTTCATGCGAGTGATCAGAAAAAACTGAAACGATTACTTGCAAGCGGCATCTTTGCAGTCGCGCAACAACCAGTGGGATTTTCACGATCACTGAATCTGTCCATCCAGACAACACCGCAACTACACAAGCGAAAAGAGTCGATAGCATTTGACAAAGAAGTCATCGCAGTCAACCACGCACTCCGTATAGGCATCCGAGAAAAATTATTTGCGGAATTCGCAGCACATGCACAGCAATTGCTACCTATTCTTATCGGACCAAGCGTCATCGGCATGGAATACGTCAAAGAGATGCTCACACTACAATTATTCTCCCGCGAAGGACTCAATATTCTGATACTTGGCGACCCAGACATAGGAAAACAAGATCTCGTCGAATCAACAGTCGCATTGCATCCAATCCACACTTGCGGATCCCTGGCTGCGGAAAAAACGATTGGCATACAATTGACTGGCGCAGGAACGGAGCGCGGTATCCTTGCACAAGCAGACGGCGGTATCTGTGGACTTAACGACCTTGCACACATCTCAAACGACAATGCAAGTGTTCTTCTCAGCGTCCTTGTACACGGCACAGTTCCGTATCTCAAACAAGGTGTGTTACAGCACATCGAACCGCATGTCCGAGTATTAGCAAGCTCTGCACCAGCTGTTGGCACATTTGCAATTCGCGACCTGCACGTCCTAAAAGAACAACTCACGTTTGCTCAGTCATTCTTGCATGGTTTCCATGTCACGTTCTTGCTCAGAAAAAACTCAGTCGACAAATTCTCTTCGCATCCGCAGTCACCGACTGTCAGCCTTTCCTTAACAACGGCCGATAAAGAGTTCATCCGAGACTACATCGCGTATGCAGAACGCATCGACGTTCACTTCGCCAGCGAATTTCAAAAAATCCTTATCGACTGGACGACAAAACTCAAAGAACGCGAAATTAACTACCTGTTTCCTATCACAAACCAAGCCGTCATCAGCGTTATACGACTCTCACAAGCACGAGCGAGAATGCAACTTCGCACCGACGTGACCAAAGAAGATGTTGAATACGCTATGAAGCTCTTTGAAAAATCTCTGTTATTCTGATTTTACTGAGGAAACTTTTTAAACGCTTATGACTGCCTGAGGAGTTGGGGGCTTATGCAACAGACTGTAACAACACCAAATACGAATATCACGTATGAAAAACTCTTCGAAGTCTTGCGCGCGGAAAAAATCGAAAGCGAGCTGCAAAAACTTCCTCCAACATTCTACGACGACATCGTCGCATATCTCAAACTAAAACACGAAGCGCTAAAAAAAAGCCAAGCTAGTACTGACGCATTCGCATCAGATCACGTTGAAACGATGCAGCAACAGCTCAGTAATGCTCGCCGAATCATTGCAGACATCTATGACCGACGAGAAAAAAAAATAATTTCATTAGCAATAAACAAAAGCAGAACACCCTCACAACTCTTTGATATTCAAGCAATGCTCGCCATAGAACAGCAATTCTTCGACAAAATTGTCTCAGTTCTATCGGCAAATCGAAGCGACGTATTGATCAATGTACTCTCTTTCAAGCCTGCATCCATGGCATTAAGCCCTATACAGCCGCCATCAGAGGAACTTGTGTTTGAACAGCATCCAACGTATGAATGCGTCGCAGACATACCAGAATTCTTTGGACCCGACATGAAGCATTATGGACCGTATGTAAAAGGAGAAAAAGTCCAGATAGCGCAGATAATTGCTAAAATACTTCTCAAAAAAGAACAAATCAGAGAATTGATGTAATTATTTTCTTGCTTTTTCATACAATCGCATTATTGCAAATACACTCAAACCAATTGTTGCATATTGCGTCGGACGTGAAATAAGTTCATGCAACGCACATCCCATCGCATTTTCATAGAAATATCTTCCCACTGAGAACTTACCCCAAGTCATAATTTCTGAGAGCTTACTAGGTGCGACCGTAGCTGTATTCCAAAGGCCATAGTCGTAGACTCCAATAGCCGCCGCAGTCAATATTGTTGAACAAAGACTTGTCGGAATATGTCTGTATGGTGATTTATTCATTTGTCTCCTCTATAGTTCTGCCACAATGTATTTTCTTGTATTTTCATATAATCAAGTCCTTGTGGTGTCGTCGAATTATATCGTAATAAAAATCCTTGTTCGCCGGCTTCATATCGGCAGCAATCTTTACCGTTTTTACTGCACTAAGCGGAATCCCGCCGAAGACAAGATATGTGTTCAAATATTCTTGTGAATCAACAAGTCCCTCAGGATCTCTGAAAATAGTTCGAGTAGCGGCAAGTTTCTTTGTATCAATAATGAATCGAATGTGTGCAGTGCAATATCTGTCAGAATTTGCATCTAGATAGATATCACTGTCTCCGCATCCAGTATAATCAGTAAAATCTTTCTTCTTCAAGTATGTAACTTTTGAGGGATTTGAATTACCAATAACCCCATTCTTACGCAAGACTTCATCTGCGCCAACGAACGGCAAATCTCGACTCTGGTGCAAAAAAAACGATGCTTGATGCTCTAATTCAGATTCAGTTGGTGTAACTGGAAAAAATGTTGCATCATATCCAGTGAACACATCATCAATGCAAATTTTCTGGTTCGGATTTAATGTAGCATTATATGTAGCAAGCTTCGCCTTATCCGAAGGTCTAAAACCACCAATATCATCTAAAACCAAAGACGCTGCAAAAGATGCTGGCTTTACGTGAGTATGAGTATCAACTTCACGTACGACACGCTTGAGTTTTGCAAGCAAATCTCTCGTTTCAATTTTTACCGCCGCATTGGCATAGAGTAGCTCCATAGCAATATGACTCATTTATACCTATATAAAGTCTCCCATTTTTACCACTCATTAGTGACGTTAATAGGACATTTGCACAAAATGCTTCTCGAAACCTTTATAAAGCGTTTGGGGTTCCACGAATATAGCACAATTAGGTGTCCTATGAAATTACCAAAAACAGTCAACCGATACAATCCAGTCCTTCGAAAACATACACAGATGAAGGTCACTCTTGCTAAAAAGCGAACTCCAGGTCAAGCATCACCAATGTCAAAGTTTGGTAAAGCTCGAACTCAATACGGAAAAGGCCACGGTAACCTCGGTCGTTACGGTTCAAAGCCACCGGTATCCAAGTGGAAACAAGCTGGTAAAAAGCGTTCCAAAAAAGTCGACATCCGGTTCGAATGCACAGTATCAAAGAAAATGTTCACGCCTCGAAAATCCTTCCGCGCGAAGAAAGTCGAGTTCGCATAAGGTAACACACAATGGTATTTACACAACCTACAAGCAAATTCATCAAAGTTCGCTGCCCAAAGTGCAAGAACGAACAAGCAATCTTCGGAAAAGCCTCAACGCAAGTCGCATGCAATGTATGCGGTAAAGAACTTGCAGCAAGCACAGGCGGAAAATCCAAGATCAAGGCTCGCATCGTCGAGGTTCTTGAATAAACATGCTGTATCAGAAGACAGGATACCCTGCAGAATCTGACCTTGTTGAATGTACGGTAACACGTGTTCAGCATAACAGCGTTTTCGTCAAACTCAATCATTACCAAAACGCATCAGCGATGCTTCACATTTCCGAAGTCTCGCCAGGTCGTATTCGAAATCTTAGAGAATTTGTCGTTGAAGGAAAGGTAATAGTCTGTAAAGTATTGTCGATTAACCCAGTCAAAGGCCACATCGATGTATCATTGCGTCGTGTTCCAGAAAACCAACGAGCGCAATTTGTAACGTCTCTAAAGCAAGAATCCAAAGCCGAAAAGATCCTGGAACAATTCTGCAAAGAACAAAAACTCGAATTAGTCAAAGTCTACAATACTCTCAAAGCAATTCTTGCTAAAGAAGGAATCGAATTCATCTTCACAGCATTCAACAATCTCGTCCTCGGCACGTACGCGTTTGAAAACAGCGGGCTTGAGCCGGACAAACATGCGGCACTTCACGCATTTATCCGTCAACGAATCAAACCACCACAAGTCGAAATCCTTGGCCAATTTAAGATCATCACATTCCTCGATAACGGTGTTGACGTACTTCGCGAAACGCTTGTAAAAGCCGCAGCAGTCGACACAAAGCAAATGAAATTGTTATATGGCGGTGGCGGATTATACAACATTCGAATCATCTGCGACGATTTCAAATCCGCGGAAAAAATCCTCAAAGACGTAGTCGACATAATCGAAGACCGATTCAAAAACGACAAGAATGCAGTCTACGAATTCACACGTTCTGAAGGAAAACAACTCGCATAAGCGAAATTCTTTTATACTCTCGTCGTAAAGCAACTATATGCAATTCACCCTCGATCTCACACAGTCCTTGACTCAAAATGCCGCTTCTTATTTTGACAAGGCAAAAAAATCAAAGAAAAAGAAAGAAGGTGTACACACCGCATTAGCGATAACGCGTAAAAAACTGCAAGATTTCGACGCATCGGCAATAATCGCTGAGCAAAAATCCAAAAGTAAAACTGTCGCCAGAAAAGGCGAGTGGTTTGAAAAATTCCGTTGGGGTTACACAACAAGTGGATTTCTTGCGGTCGGCGGTAGAGACGCAGAATCCAACGAAGTCATTGTCAAAAAATACATGGAACCAACAGACATCGTCTTTCACACGGAAATGGCTGGATCTCCTTTTTTCTTGCTTAAATGCGGCGATAAAAAACCAACTGAACAGGACATCATTGACATAGCGACATTGACGTGCGTTTATTCCAAAGCGTGGCAGAAAGGATTCTCGAGTGTAGCAGTATTCTACGTAGAAGCGTCGCAGGTTTCCAAAGAAGCCAACAGCGGCGAATATATGTCAAAAGGTTCATTCATGATTCGCGGACACAAATCTTTCTTACACCCTCCGATGGAGTTGTTTGTCAGCAAAGAAGAATCAGGACGACTCATCGTAGGCACGCAATCAGCATTATCTAAACGCGCACCAAGCACGATACGAATCATACCAGGTAGTGCCAAACCCACCGACGTCGCCAAAAAGGTCGCCACTCAACTCAACGCCCAGCTAGACGAATGTGTCAAGATGCTACCCTCTGGTGGATTGCAGATGACAAAGGTGGGCTAGTCACGTCAAAAAAGCTCCATTATATTTATAAATAAAGTCTGTGAGAATCTCCACTATGCTAACGCCCGCACAAAGAACACAATTAAAAGCAGCTGCAAATCATCTTGAACCTATTGTGCGCATTGGAAAAGAAGGCTTTACTGAAGCAGCATTATTAGAAATCAACAAACATCTCAAAAAACGCAAACTCATCAAAATCCGCATTCTCAAACCAGTCTTTGAAAAATTGGACAAAGAAGCAATTGAAACAATTCTCAAGGAAAATACAAAATCAAATATCGTATCATTCATAGGTAACATCGTCACACTCAACTATGGCAACGCCAGCGAAATCAGAGAATAAGCCAGAAAAAAAGAAGGGGCCTCCATCTCGCTCAGAACTCTTTAAAGAACTGGGATTTGAAAAAGAGAAGCTTGAAGTCCGCAGACGCGTTATTCTCGAAACCGACTGGCCAAAACCATTCCGTTCTTATAGAATCGATTACGAAAGCGAAAACCACAATGTCGAGGAAATGTATTACTGGCTCGTGGGTCACGCACACTATGACTTTGGTATGCCTGAGTTGATGAAGATTACAGACTCACAGGCAGCATCTGTCGGCTCTTCTCAGTTCGGAGACATGCAAGCGCGCCTTGGTGCGCAGCAAGGTAACGCTTCCAACTACATGGGTGTCATCGGTAAACTGATGAAAGACCTTTTCTCTCTCGTACGAGAGCTCAGACAACTCAAGGAACGACTCGGCTACTACTCACAATCATACGAAAAAGATCCGAAGCAGGCAGCAATTGCGGAGTCTACGCTCAAAGACGTCTGGATTACATTAGTTGAAGGCGGAACAAACAATGGATCATCAGTCTATGGAATGGCGCAAAAAGTCGGATTCACGGTTCTCCCAGACCTTTTCTTCGAAGCTCCACCAATGAAAGAAGAAGACCTTCCAGCATATATTGAGAAAAAGAAAAAGGAATACAATCTCACAGTTGTCGAAGCACTCGCAAGAAAACTACAACAATTTTACGTGTGGAAAAAACACACTTATCAGGAATTGACGAACAAACGAAAGTTCCAAGTTGCATATCTTCGACAACACTTTGAAGTCATTCGTATGTACATGAATTGGATCAAACCATATCTACGCAATGTGAAGAGATTAGGACTTTCCGAAGGCGAGCAAGGCATGGACGATCCACTGCTCATTAATTCATTTGACACATCACGAACCGAAATCGAAGTGCTCGTGCTCAAAAAAGAAGGCGATCTCAACGATTACGCCGACATCAAAAAGAAGAACGAAGACGCGAAAAAAGCCGACCCAAATGCAAAAGAAATACTTCCTGATCCGAAATTGATATTTTACTCAGTGATAAGTTTCCATTTCCTGTTCCACACTAAACCACAACTCATGTTCCACGCCAAAGAATCATATCAGCAAAAAGGCGCAATTCACATAGGTAAGACCGAAGCAACAATCAGACTCTACGCATGGACAAAAGAACAGATTGACGGCTACAAAAAATATCGCAATCTTGAAGCGTTTGACATTTTCTCATCATTCGACAAAGGCGTTAAAGACGCAATGGATTTCCTCGGAGACGAACTCAATGAATTCCTTGCAGAAGCAGAACTAGAGATTGCACCTAAAAAAGAAGAGAAAACAGCCCCGCCACCACCACCGCGCCAGGAAAGTGGATTGGATTTTGTCATATCACCATTCTTCGGACTATTCGAACTCTTCAGCCCTATTGTTGGGGGCATTGGAAACCCGTTCGGCGGATTTGCAGATAAAGGTGCCGCACACGCCAAAGATCTTGACGATAAGAAAAAAGCCCTCAAGAAGAAATCGGAAGGAACAATCAAAATGGTCGGCTGGAACTGTTATAAAAACTACAAGAAATCACACAGAATGTGGTCCTGGTAAAAGATTTTTCTTTAAAGTATTTGCATACACGGCATTATGCGACGATAGGCACGCAAAATACGCATCTGCAATGATAATGCTCGACGCACATTGTGCGCCGCAAGGAAAATGGCTTAGTAGGCAGCAATCTTCTCCCCGCCGACTCAAATTCAGTCGCCAATCCGAAGATACCAGCTGTAAATCCGTATGTTCTGGCGTAAAATGCGACTTGAAATATTGCACGCAGCAACTTGGGTATCCCAACAAACTTCCGAGTGCCGCAACATCGCCTTGTGCCTCCGCCAGTGCTGCGTACGATGCGACTAACTGATCTTTCGCAAAATACACAAAACGCATACCATGCTTTTCGTTTGTCACTTTGCCTTTATTTGAAAAAGAATCTGAATCTTCGAGTGACACACGAAAACGAGATATTTCAAAGAATAATCCCAATGTTTTGAGCATTTGCAAAAAAGCGTCTAGCTCAGAATCATAATAACCCTGCCGACCGCACGGTTTAACGCCAGCAGCGACAAAAAGCACTTCCTGCGCCTTCATCCACGCACCAGTAACGCGCTTTATTTGAGCGATATCCATAGTCATATCTCCTGCACGTAATATTTAAATAGCTGACTCCTGTAAAAGCACACATGGCTTCCTACTACGATGATACCTCGTACAAAAAAGAACCAATCTTTCCTATTAACAGAATCGGTACGACTGTCCTTCTCAATGGTCAAAACGGCGATCCGGTGCAGGCTCTTAAAGCTGAGATTTTTGCAGGCGCAGGCAACGTTGAAATCTGTGCACCAGGAACTGGCGCATCCAACCAAGGAATGCAGTTCACGTTCGAAGGTATAGAAGCAGACCAGCGACAAGCCATGCGCGAGTTGGCAAAAATAAACAATGTCCAAATCACAACACACTCCTCTTTTCGAGTAGGGAATCTTGCAGGTCTTGGCGAAGGCGGTTACAAGGAACAAAACAGAAAAATGTCAGTAGACGAAGTCAAAAAAGCCATCGACTTTGCGGCTGACGCGACAATGGGCGGCAGCGTTGTTGTGCACACGGGAGAACTTCCCAGACCCCTTGCAGGCGACCGACTTATCAATAAAGGAGGCGCGAAATTCTCTAGCCATAACAAGGAAGCGGACGAAGCAGTCTATCACCTAATCGATCCTGAATCTGGCAAAGTCATCTCCTCAGTTCATGCAGACGGAATCATTTACGAACCTGTTGCCGATAGCAAGAACCCATATTTGCTCGACTCCGACGGGAAAAAACCTCTCGTCAATCCCGTAATCAAACAGTTGATTATGGAAAGAATCCAAGCGGATCCTTCATCAAAATATCGCAATAAAAAATTTGACGACCTTCCATTAGATATGAAAGAGTCAGCATACGTCAAGAATCTTGTCGTCGACCCAGAAACAAAAACAATCAGAACTAATTCTATAACTTTTGACGAATTTGCAAAAAAACTTCGTCAGACAAAAGCAGATATTACAAATGAACAAGTAGCTAAAGAATTCTTCAAACGACAATCAGATGCGGAATTACAGCAAGCACTTGGTCAATCAATGGAATACGAAAAGAATTATCTAGACACGCGAGAAAAGCGTGAAAAAAAATTACAAGAACTGCAGAAATTCAAAGAATTGCAGGATAATCCATTAGCGATCCGCGACCAAGAAGTGAAGCAGATAAATAGCCAGATTTCCATGTTCAAACAAGCGCTTCCACGCGTCGAAGATCCTGAGCAAAAAAAAGAAGTCGAAGAAGAAATCCAGCGACTACAGATGCAATCTGATAATTTAAAGACAATGTCGGAATCAGAGTTAAAGCGAAATGCTGCAGAAAGTCTCAAGAAGAAAAGACAAGAAATCGACGAAACGGAAAGAACTATGCAGTACCACCAAGAAGTCGCTGTCGGTGGAAAACTCAAGGCAAGAGAAGTCCTCAAAAAAATAGATAACGCACGAGACATCCAAGATTACGCACTTGAACAAAGCGCAAAATCAATTTCTGAGCTCGGCATTTATGCAATGCAGCAAACCGAACGCGCGCGGGCAGAAAGAAAAGGAGACAAAATCCAACCAATCATGATCACACTCGAAAACATCTTCCCT
>DATGWN010000084.1:0-3389 GCA_035299465.1 Acidobacteriota bacterium
TCCTTTTGCTAAATCGTCGATGAGTTTGTCCATATATCGAATTTCTCGCATCAGCGGATCTTTGATAGTCTCAATTCTCACGCCGCAAATGACACCAGTTATCTTGGAGCGCGCTGGATTCAATTTCGCTTTGGCAAAAAACGTCTCAAAATCAGTCTGTTTCTCAAGATGCGATTGAAGACTTTTCTGCGTGTATCCAGTTAACCAGCGAATGAGTTTGTCAACTTCTGCTTGCGTCCGCCCTTTCTTCTGCACTTTGGCAATATACAGCGGATACACGCGTGCAAATGGCATAGAATAAATCCGTGGTTTAGCTTCCATACACAATAACTCCATGGCAATCCCTTATTAAGTTTTTTAAGTCGGCAAAACTTACCGTATCTGATGTGCACGCGTTTTTACAATGACCGAGATGGCGAACAAATTGCCGAACGTTTTGAAGTCAAGCCTATTGCATTCAAGCCGACATATAATGCCGCGCCAACGCAAGAATTATCGGTTATTTTAGATACGACACCTGCATCACTATCAACCGCAACGTGGGGATTTCATGGACAAAGTTTGGTTCTCAATGCACGAGCAGAATCCATACACGAAAAACCAATGTTCAAAGACACCGGCCGCTGTTTAGTGCCTGCCACAGGTTTTTTTGAGTGGAAATCAGGTCAACCATTCAAGATAACATGTCCGTTATCTCTGTTTGCATTCGCGGGTTTATGGCGAAAGGAAATCATCAACGGCAAAGAGCACGTTTCCTTCGTGATATTGACAAGTGACGCGAAAGGCGAGATGGCACAATATCACTACAGAATGCCATTCATCCTGCCCAAAAACGTAGAAAAAGAATGGCTGCAGACACAGCATCCAAAAGCACTCTTATCGCATCCTGTCCTTCCCACTAACTTTATGCCAGTCGATAAAAAGATCGGCAATTCCAAGAATAACTCCGCAGACCTACTCAAGCCGTTAAACCAGTTGAATTTCAATTAATCTGTTCTGCAAGTTCGACAATGATTCCTTCCGGGCCGCGGATGTATACAAGCTTATACACGCCTTGGTAATTATAGATTTCGCTAAACGTATGTATCCCTTTCTTCTTAAGTTTTGCAACAATGCCGTCGATATTTTCAACTGCTAAGCAAATGTGGCGAATACCTAACGTGTTCGCTTGCGACTTTTGAATTCCCTTCGCATCACTCGGACTGTGATATTTGATTAGTTCAATTGTTGTTTCGCCCTCTGTAGGTTTCAGAAAAATAAACTCAGACTTTACTCCTTTGAGGTCAACGATTTTGTCAAGCCATTTTCCTTCAAGTTCTGCTTTGCCCGTTTCTTTAAAACCAATATCAAAAAAGAAAGCCTTAGCCGCCTGGAAATCTTCGACATTTATGCCGACATGATCGATTCTTTTTAGTTTCATCGTTTACTGCGGAATATCTGGCTCGACGAGCTTTGCAAGTTTTTCCAACGATTCTTGCCAACCCAAATAGCACGCTTCCACCGGAATCATTGGCGGGATGCCTTCTTGTGTGATGTCAACTTGCGTGCCCACAAGAACTTTCTTAATTTTTATCGTCGTGATCAGTTCACCAGGCATATGTAGATCGTCAAACACATCCGTGTGCTTTACAAGTTCGTTAACTTTCAATTCCAAAAATGTGCCGCCAAACGAATGCGACTTATCGGTTGTAAAATTACTGAAAGACATCTTATACTTTCCCCCGACTTTTGCGTCGAATTGGTGCACCGTACAAAAGAAACCGTATGGTGGAAGCCATGACGCAAGTGCTTGCGCCGTCGTAAATGCACGATATATTTTCTCTGGACTCGTCTTGAAGACTCTGTGTAGTGTGACGCTGTTTTTCATCAATAGTTACTGTTTTTACGGTTTAAATAACATACCTAAGATTTAAAAAGCCCCCTCGCATTGTCTAAGTATGGCAGACGCAATCATCACTGTTCGAAATTTGACGAAGATATTCGGCAAGTTTGAAGCTGTCAAAAATATCTCATTTGAAGTGCGCCGTGGCCAAATCTTTGCATTCCTCGGACCAAACGGTGCAGGAAAATCAACAACAATAAAGATGCTCACCACGCTACTCGATCCGACGAGTGGACATATCACAGTGGGCGGTTATGATGTCATAAAAGAACAATCAAACGTTCGAAACCTTTTTGGCATTGTTTTCCAGGATCCAAGCTTAGACGACGAATTGACAGCATACGAAAATATGCACTTTCACGGAGCTCTCTACGACGTTCCAAAAAAAGATCGCAAATCGCGCATCGAATACCTGCTTCGTTTTGTCGAACTATGGGACAGGCGCGATTCGCTGGTGAAATCCTTCTCAGGCGGCATGAAGCGACGACTTGAAATCGCACGCGGCCTATTGCACCATCCACAAATCCTATTCCTTGACGAACCGACATTGGGACTTGACCCACAGACGCGAAACAGCATGTGGGAGCACGTTCGAAAATTAAACGAAAAAGAAAAAATGACAGTCTTTTTCACGACTCACTACATGGAAGAAGCCCAGCGCGTCGCCGACGTCGTAGCCGTTATCGACCACGGGAAAATCCTCACTATAGGCACACCGGCCGAATTGATGAAGACGACCAAGACAAAAAATCTCGAAGATGCATTCCTGAAATTAACTGGCACTAAATTGCGCACAGAAGAAGCATCTTCAATCGATGGCATGCGACAAGCCGCGCGCATGTGGGGCAGAAAATGAGTGCAAGTGAAGTAGTCTACGTTATGTGGACTCGTCAACTGACACGCTACTGGCGATCGAAAGCTCGCATCGTCGGCTCACTTGGGCAACCGCTTTTATTTTTGCTCGCGTTAGGATTTGGTTTTGGCCCGATCTATGCAAAAGCAGGCGGCGGCGACTACTTACAATTCCTTGCGCCTGGCGTTATCGCGATGAGCGTTTTATTCACGGCCATGTTTGGTGGCATTGAACTTATATGGGACAGACAATTTGGCTTCCTCAAAGAAACACTTGTTGCTCCAGTTTCACGATTATCGATAATGTTTGGTCGAACGCTGGGTGGCGCAACGGTTGCAACTATCCAAGGCGTCTTGATTTTCTTCATCAGTCTCCTTGTTGGATTTCGCGTCACAAACTGGTTCTTATTGCCAGTTGCAATCATCGGCATGTTCTTGATAGCGTTAATCTTTACGGCGCTAGGCACAGCAATTGCATCCAAGATTGAAGATATGCAAGCCTTTCCCATAATCATGAACTTTTTGATCATGCCGACATTCTTTTTGTCTGGCTCACTGTTCCCCTTAGACAGCGCACATGCGGCGCTACGCTGGATCGCCGCGTTCAATCCACTTTCGTACGGCATCGATATACTTAGAGGATCGCTCGTCGGCG
>DATGWN010000085.1:0-3472 GCA_035299465.1 Acidobacteriota bacterium
ATGCTCCTGTGACGACAACCATCTCGCCTTGCTTGATGACCTGACTTATTGCATCGGCCATTTCTTCCTTGCCAATCAATTCTTTGCCGGGTTTTATGGAGAACGGGTTTGCTTTTTTCTTATATTGAGTATACCACATAATGATCACTGCGCCTGTGAAACGATCTGGGATTCAGTCGATTCAATTACTTGCTCGGACTCTTTTGGCTGTTTTTTCGATTTTTTAATCTTCAAAACGATTGGCAAATATTTCGCCAACACTTCGCCTCTTCCCTCTTTTACAACATACTGGCAGACATCATTACAATGTTGCAATGTAGCCTTGATATTATACTGGCTTAACTTAAAGATTTTCAAAATAACATCGTCAGATAAAAAGAAATGGTCTGCAAATCGCTCGCGAACAATGCGTTGTGCCTCAAACTGATTGAGTGGCGGAATCTGTACAACTTGGTCCATGATTCTGTCTTTGATACTCTGAGACACACGTAAAGTTGTATAGTTAGTCGTCGTGAATACGACAGCATGCAAATATCCGCGATCGTAATAATACTTTATTTTCTCGCAATTTCGCGCAGACAAAGATTCGACATTGTCAAGCAAAAGAATCATGTCTTTTGGCTTTCGTCGCAAAAAAGAAAGAATTGCCTGTCCTTGTTTGTTAAGGACAGCTTCGATGTCTGGCTCGGATTTGAGTTTCTTGGCGTCAAGATACACTATCTTTCCCTTACCGCCGAATTTTTCGACGATTTGTTTGAGGAACATAGTCTTGCCGCAGCCTGCTTCGCCTTGAATGACGAACATTTTGCCGGCACGGACCAAATACATGATATCATCCATCATTTTTACATGATTGATGAGCGTATACTGACTTTTGAAGGGATTAAGTTCAAAAGGATTATGTTCATAGCCAAACCTCTCAAACCACTGCATATGGAATACACCGTTCTAGTGAAGGAGACCCTTATTTGCTCGAAGTGACGGTCGTACCTTTTCAGTTCCCGTTCCTTTGTGTCTCATACCACGTGACTTTCGAGCTGAACTCGTCAATCCACGCAATACTCTGCCACGCTGGCTGCAAATCCAGTTGATTCGTGAATCAGCTTGGATTACTGGGTGTGAAACGTCTACCAGAATCACTTCGTACCAGAAGTTGTCGCCGTCCTTTCCAACCCAATATGAGTTGAGGACTTCACAGTTTGGATACTGTTTGTTCGCTCGCTGTTCGGCGATAGTCTGATAAGAAGTGTGAACGACTTTTTGTCGAGTGTATTTTTTAGGCGATCGGCCACCTTGTGGTTTTGGTCGCATTTTACCACCGCGAGTAACTCGCTGGCGGACTACTAAAAAGCCTTGTTTAGCCTTGAAGCCAAGAGCTCGTGCTCGATCCAATCGTGTTGGATGTTCAAGTCTTACCGTAACTGGCTCTTTTCTCCATTGAATAAGATATTGTCTATACGCTTCTGCAAGCGTTTCTTTTGGTTTTTTCCAAGCATTCTTAATGTGTGTATATGCACTCATGTGTTAATTCCCGTCCTGCGATTCAGGCATCGTCGCGTATAGCGTACGTATGAATCCCACATTTCGCGTTGTGGACGACCTGTGAAGGTGTATTTGTCTGGAACAGCCAACTCTTTATAAAAGTTTACTTTAGGCCTGAAGCATCTCGAGGAGAGTCCAGATTCTCCATTTTAGATAAAACGGAAATATTTTCAAAAAACTTCTGGTTTCGCTCAATGCGCGATTTCTTTTTTGGAGGAAACGGTAGTTTTATAAAAAGACTTTCGTTTCGTGGAATTTCAATGAACATAGCTGCATTACAAGCTACGGGGGTAGTTGCTGCTGCGAACACGACAAACGAATCAGTGTTACCGCTAGCGGCCGACGCAATTGTTGGATCACTTGTCACTAAGTTCCTATGGGCATTATTGATTCTCTTCTGCGGTATCTTCCTAGGTAAACTTGTGCAACGGCTCATTCACAAAGTCTTGCTTGAGCTTGAAGTCAACAAGTTCATCGAACAAACGACGCATCTGCAAATCCGCTTTGACGAAATCATCGCAAGCTTCTTAGGAAAACTCATCTATATCTTTGCAATCCTTATCGCTCTCAACTCTTTAGGCGTCACTTCCACAATCATCAATATCCTTTCTATTGGCGTAATGGCTCTTGCACTCATCCTAATCGTACTTGGCATCAAGGATTTTATCCCTAACCTTATTTCAGGAATTATTTTGCACAAGAAACGATACTTGGCAGAAGGCGACTCGGTAGAAATCGACCGAATCAAAGGAACGGTCACAAGTTTTGAATTATTGGAAACACAAGTCCAAACGAAAAACGGCGATATTTTGCATATCCCTAATTCTTATCTGATTAAATCAAAGATTCGGATCAAATCGCCCAAGATAAAATAAATTTTCCCTCAAAGGCGAAAAAACGATTGGTGTGCACTTCCCAATAGTAAAGAATCTTTAAATAACCTCGAACGAAAATTTCTTATAAGGCCTTTAAATAAAGCGATAGCTCGTTTCGGCAATAAAAAAAAGAGGGATGTTTCGTGCAAAAAGACAATACGTTTATTCTATGGTTTGATCAACTCGGTATCGAAGATGTACCACTCGTAGGAGGAAAAAACGCTTCACTTGGTGAAATGTACCGCCTACTGACTCCAAAAGGAGTTCAGATTCCTAACGGCTTCGCCGTCACAGCATATGCCTACCGATATCTTTTGGAAAAGACAAACGCTGTCCAAAAAATAAGAGACATATTACGCGACCTTGATACTACTAATATGGATAACCTTGCAGAACGTGGCCATAAAGTCCGCGAGCTCATCCGAAATCTCGAATTCCCTCAGGATCTCAAAGACGCTATCTACGAAGGTTACAGACATCTCTCTATACAATATGGTGAAAACGTCGACGTAGCAGTCCGTTCATCAGCAACAGCCGAAGACTTACCAGATGCATCATTCGCAGGACAACAAGAAACATATCTAAACATCCGAGGTAAGGAAAGTCTTATCGACGCGTGTAAAAAATGCTTCGCGTCTCTTTTCACAAACCGTGCAATCAGTTATCGCGTAGACAAGAACTTCGACCATTTCAACATCGCATTGTCAATCGCGGTCCAAAAAATGGCTCGCTCAGACATCGGCGTAAGCGGCGTCATGTTCTCAATCGATACAGAATCTGGATTCTCGGACGCAGTATTCTTGACAGCAGCATACGGACTAGGAGAAAACGTCGTCCAGGGTGCAGTAAACCCAGACGAATATTACATCCACAAACCAACGCTCAAACTCGGATACAGACCAATCATCTCAAAAGTAGTTGGTGAAAAAGCGATTAAGATGATCTACACAACGGATCAGAAACATCCGACAAAGAACGTAGACGTTCCACTCGCAGACCGACAGAAGTTTGCATTAAATGACGATGAAATCCTCACGCTCGCACGCTGGGCATGT
>DATGWN010000086.1:0-2474 GCA_035299465.1 Acidobacteriota bacterium
GTATCCGTGTCTGGTCTTTCTGTACGAAAAAATACCGATAGATCCAAGTATGACTTAGCTGCGTTACAAGAAGAAATACTCAAATCAGGAAATTGTGTCATTACGCCGCGAAGTGGTGTCAAAGACGTCGCATATGTGACATGCAATCTCAATAAGTATCCGCCAAATGCAAAGAGTAATTATACGAAGGCCTATAATGCACTCGAAAACTTATCATCGCTCAAATTCCCTCTCAAGCTCAGCTTCGGATATACATATACTGATGAAAGCGGCGGCAAGTCAACTATCGTGCAAAAAAGCCACGAATCCTGCATAGATGTCGAAGTGTTCCTAGATAAAAGACTCAAACCAGCGCAATTACCAAATGGATTACTCAAAGGCACAGTCAGTGCAGCAAATTCTACAGTACAGGCGATAGATCAAGTCCTAAAACCGCTCAAGACAATCAAACTCGCAACTCTCGGCGCATGCCTGGGTTCTAAAGCGTATAGTGTCTATTCATATACAAAAGAAGAAACTGCATGTTGGGGCTATGCTCCCGTTGCGGCATCACCAGTAAGACGCGCCCTTGAGCAAGCTGTACGAGGTTGTGCAGACGCAAGTTGCGATAAAGTCACAACAATCTGCGACTCGGCAGGAGATAAACAGTCTGACTGTATGTCATGTGCCGATGCAATTTCGTCTCGACGTAATACGGAGAAATTTAGTAACGCAGTATGTGATAGAATATTCTGTCCTTCTGTCCCGACGCTTTCACAATACGTTAAAGACGTGACTGAAAATAAACGAAAATCCATGTCAAGTGCATGTTCTCGATTGGCACCGAATCCATGGGCGCCGTCACAAATCACAAGTCTCACACGCGAGGAAGGATGTGGACTAGAATATGTCAATGAATGGTCCTACGGTTGCCTTGCGTACGACGAGTTCGCAGAATCACAAAAATTAGCGCAGAAAGCGGCGAATCCTGACGATCCACTCAGCGACTTTGCAAAGACGTACGATCAAGTGATGGACTCACTCAGCTTCTGTTCGGCAAATCAGAAGAACAAAGAGACATCAAGAGATGCATTCACGTATAATAAGAATACATTCTACCGAGAAGACTTCGATAAGAGCGGTTCATACGAAAACGACTGTTTCAAGTTAGGATCGTTCGAAAAAACAAGTTCGCTTGTCAGAGAAGGTAACGATCTCGTCGCAAAAGATACAAAAGAAGTTGTGAAGCCTGCAACAGTCGATTACAAAAATATACCGCCGCAAGGTCAATGCCTGCGAACCGCAAATGACGGTACTCTCATTCTCACACCGATGGGCAAAGATGCGAATGGACTGGACACGCCTATTGTCTACGATCCAAAGAATGTCCAAGCAGTTAAAGCAAAGACAGATCCTGAATTCCCGCGAACGAACATCGCACCAGATGCAACATTATCTGTATACAACAACGGTGAATACGGTGTTGACGCTGACGGTTATTATTACAAGAGATTAGCTTCTGGCGAATACCAAGTAATCAATCCAAAATCCGATAAGGGCAAGTTCTTCAATGTCGTCTGCAAAGAACGGACAACGAATGCCGAAGCCGATAAATATTCAATTGTTTCGAGTGGTGACACAGTACCAAGTAACTGCGTAGTCCAAAACGGTCCTGAAGATCTTCGTAACGAAAAAGTTCGCGCAATCTTGATCGATCCTAAAGAGTCGTTCATCAATTCATTCAGATGTGGCTGCCTCCCGGCATTGGAAGGATACTTGATGGTCATCCGAAACGTCTTAAATGCCGTCAAGAACTGCTTTAACTCAGTCATCGTCACTGGCGAATTCCAAGCAGGCGCTTGCCGATCATTACTCTCGCAATACTTATGCGACTGGATCTTCAATATCATCCGCTGCTTCACGTCAGCCGCCGGTAAACTCCAAGAAATTGGTAAGACATCAACTGATAGTCACGAAGGAGGCATCGGTGCTATCCGTGCACTCCAGCAAGGCTCTGCACGAATGTCGCAATCCATGATGGATAGATACGGCGATACTACATCATATCAATCATTGATTTCATCCAGAAGACTCGTGCACGCAGCATGCCTTGCAGCGTTTGGGTACGACTGGTTGCCAGACCTTGATCAAGCGATCAGCATCGAAGGGGATGGCTTCACCGTTAATAGTACTGCATTCGTATTGACAGCAGATCGACAATACTTGTCCAGTAACCCACTTAATCGTGGTTATGCGACGTTTATTTACGAATCAGGCTACTTCATCTCTGCCGGATCAAATCTTGACTACAGCGTCGAATTGGTCTGTAGTAACGACAATTCTTGTAATCCTGCCGAAGGATTTGTCGGCGGTACATGCGACTGCGCATGGGGATCCAGCAAAGGCGAAAAGAAGTACACTGTCGAGCGAGGAACTGCGAAAGGCGGTCAATCGGTCGGTGACTCAGACGGCAAGGGACAAAAATTCGTCAAATT